>CALNAL010000113.1 GCA_937874445.1 uncultured Acetobacteraceae bacterium
AAGGCTTCTTTTTGCCTTCCGGAAAAAGAAGCAAAAAGGACTTTGTTCGTTTGGCACCCCGCCTGGCCCAGGCGCGGAGCCCTTAACGGATAAAGCTTTCTTGGTTCTTCTTGCTCGCAAGAAGAACACCTTGCCTTGCTTTGCTGCCATGCCAAACCGGAACCGGCGCCGTGGTTGCGGGTTGGCGCGCGGCGGCGGCGGTGCGATAACCCCGCCATGCGCACTCTCATTCACCTTCCGCTCTGCCCCTACAGCCGCAAGATCCGCCTCGCCCTGGCCGAGAAGCGTCTGCCCTTCGAGACGCGCGTGGAGAAGGTGTGGGAGCGGCGCGAGGAGTTCCTGGAACTCAACCCCGCCGGCCAGGTGCCCGTGCTGCTGGAAGACAACGGGATGGCCATCCCCGATTCCTCGGTGATCGGGGAGTATCTCGACGAGGCCTATCCGGACATGCCGCTGCTGGGCAACACGCTCGCCGAGCGGGTGGAGGTGCGCCGCCTGCTCGCCTGGTTCGACGGCCGCTTCGGCACCGATGTCACGCGCAACCTCAACGGCGAGAAATACTTCAAGCGCATCTCCCGCATCGGCCAGCCCGACGCCCGCGCGCTGCGGGCGGGCTATGCCAACCTGCGCGAGCACCTGCGCTACCTCGGCTGGCTGGCCGAGAACCGCAAGTGGCTGGCCGGCGAGAGCATGTCGCTGGCCGACCTGGCGGCGGCGGCGCATCTCTCCGTGCTCGACTTCCAGGGCGACGTGGACTGGTCGCAGAGCCCGCCCGCCCGCGAGTGGTATGCGCGCATGAAGTCGCGCCCCAGCTTCCGCCCCCTGCTGGCCGACCGCGTGCCCGGCATGGCGCCTCCGGAATACTACTCCGACCTCGATTTCTGAAGGCGGGTCCGGCCGAGCGCGGCAGGGAGGAGCCATGCGGACCATCGCCGTCACGGGCTACAACCGCCCCGAGCTTTTCGCCCGGATGCTGCGCTCGCTGGCAGCCAACGATCTCGCGCATTGGCAGGTGGCCATCCAACTGGAACCGGGTGCCTGCGTGGGGGCCTACAGCGAGGCGGCCCACGGCTGCCTGGGCGCGGTCCCGCACAGCATCGTCGTCAACGCGCGGCGGCTGGGGGTGCGGGCCAACCCCTTCGCCATGCTGGAGCGCGTCTGCGCGGAGGGGCCGGAGATGGTCCTCTACCTCGAGGACGACCTCCTGCTCGCGCCCGATGCCACCCGGCTGGCGCAATGGTATCAGGCCAACGCGCGGCCGGAGTGGATGTGCCTCTCCCTTCTGGCCGGCGACTGCGGCAGCGGGGGGCTGCTTTCCGTGCCCGGATGCGAATCCCGGCTGATGGCCGTCCGGGCTTTCAATTCCCTCGGATTCGCGCTGACCCCGGCACACTGGGCGGAACATTTCCGTCCGTTCTGGATGTGCGATGCGGCCAGCTCGTGCAATTTCGCGGGCACGCACGCGCTCGGCTGGGACTGGGCCGTCTTTCACCATCTGACGACGACCGAGGGCCTGCGGGTTCTCGCCCCGCTGACGGCGCGCGCCACCCACAACGGCCGCGAGGGCGGAATCCACTGCCGGCCCGTCGAGCATGACCGGCTCTTCGGCGGCCTCGCCCTGGCGGAGGGGGCCGGCGGGGAGGGCTACACGGTCTGCGAGATCGATGCCCTGCCTCCCGGCGTGCGTCACCATGCCAGGCTGCTCGAGGAGGCCATGGCGACGCACCGGAACACGATCCTGCTGCTGGAGGAGAGGGCCCGCGCCCGGGCCCGCCTGGCGGAACTGGCGGAAAAACTGGCAGCCCGCGAGGAAGAGATCGCCGAGGGCCGGCGCACCGTGACCGCCCTGCTGCACTCGCGCTGGCGCCGGCTCGGTGTCCGGCTGGGGTTCTGCCACGACGACGGCGTGAACCCCAAGTGGGTGCTCTGAAAGCCCGTCCGGCAACCCGGGGGATGGCGAATCGTCCGGCTTCATTCATTGCGCCCCGCCCCCGCCGCACGCATGGAACCCAACGAATGAAGCCCCCGTTTCTTCTTTTTCCTTCAGGGGAAAGAAGGTCTTCCCTTCCGTCCGCCCCGCGGGACTAGGCTGACGGGTGCCGGGCTGAGCGGCAACGCAACGAAACGGGGGCGGGCGATGAAGATCGCGGTAATCGGCATGGGGGCGGTGGGCACCGAGGTGGTCGGCCACATCCTCGCCAGCGGGGTGGCCACCGAGATCGTGGCGGTGGATCAGGCACGCGCCAAGGCCCAGGCGGAAATCCTGGACTTTTCCCATACCACCGCCTTCATCTATGCGCAGAACCCGCGCCTGGTGTGCGGCGACTATGCCGACATGGCCGCGAGCGACATCGTCGTCATCACCGCCGGCGCGCAGATCAAGGCGGGGCAGACGCGTGACGCGCTGGTGCAGGTCAACAGCCGCATCATGCGCGAGATCATCGCCAATGTGGAGCGCGTGGCGCCGCGGGCGATCGTGCTGATGGTCACCAACCCGGTGGACATCCTCACCCAGGTGGTGCTGCGCCATTCCTCCTTCCCCAAGGACCGGGTGATCAGCCTCGGCACCGTCATCGACACGGCGCGGTTCATGCGCATCGTCAGTGACCATGTCGGCATCGATCCGAAAAACATCTTCGGCTACGTCATGGGCGACCACAGCGAGACCGGGTTCATCCCCTGGAGCCTGTGCAACGTCTGCGGCCAGGACATCGACACCTACTGCGCCCTCAACGGCATCCCCCCGCTCAACCGCGCCGAGGTGCGCCAGCGGGTGCTGCAGGTCGGCATCGACATCTTTGCCGGCAAGGGCAACACCAACCACGGCATCGCCGCCTCGGTGTTCCGCATCGTCCGCGCGATCGCCGGCGACGAGCGTTCGGTGCTGCCGGTGGGCACGCTGCTGGAGGGGGAATACGGCGTCGGCGGAGTGGTGATGAGCGTGCCCTGCGTGATCGGCCGCAACGGGCGCGAAAGCGTGGTGGCCTGCCGCCTCGCGCCCGAGGAACAGGCGGCCTTCGCGGCCTCGCACGCCCATGTCCGCGCCCTGCTGGCCCGCTCGGAGAACGTCGCGGCGGCGTGACGCCGCGGGGAGGGGGGCCGGTCAGGAAATTCGGCCTATTCTTTCGCGGCGTCCCGTCCGCGCATGATCGTCGAACTCGGCCATTTCGCCCTCATCCTGGAGCTGTTCGTGCCGGCGCTGGTGGGGGCGGTGGAGCGGTGCCTGGCGCCCCCCCTCTGGAGGCTGGCTGCATCGGCGTTTTGCGTCGCGACCCACGGGAATAGCTAGGTTTGGGAAACCATTGACATACCCAGACCTTCTCTGTCACCCTTAACAAAACCAGCAGGCACGCAGGTATGTCATTGAGATGTAGAATAAAAAATTCGTTTCGTGATTCGGTAATGTAAAGAATGTTCAAACAAGTATTCTATAAAAATTATATAACATACATATGCGGTTTGTTATTTTTGATATGCGGATTTTCGATCATTTTATCGTATTTTTTTGATAAAAACACAAATATTACTGCATATTTTTTGCATGTTCAGGACCGGTGGCTGCTGCTGTGTCTGTTCCTGTGCGTCGTGCTCGCCTGTCTCGGTCTGGGGGAGCGGCGTGCGCCGCTAGACCTGTCGCCACGCGTTCTGGCTGCGCTCGGCCTCGTGGCGGCCAGTCTCGTCTACATCGGGCATCGCTGGGTATTGTGCGGCTACGACCTCTCCCGCGACGAAGTTCTGGCCGATTTCGATGCGACCATTCTTGCGTCCGGGCATCTGGTCCAGCCACTGCCCTTGTTCTGGCAGGGGCATGCCGATGCCCTCAACATGCTGTATATGCTGCCGGTTGTGCGGCCGGTGGCGTGGGTTTCCCTCTATCTGCCCATGAACGCCGCGCTCCGGGCGATGGTCGGGCTGATCGTGGACGCATCGCTGACCGGGCCGCTTCTGGTTTTGGTCGGGGCGTTTGCACTCTGGAAATGCGCCCGGCTGTTGTGGCCGGGCGACCGCGAGGCGGCGTGTGTGGCGGTCATTTTGTACCTGACATCGGGACAGGTGCTCGTGGCGGGAATGACGGCCTATGCGATGCCGGCCCATCTGACGCTCAATCTCGTTTGGCTGTGGCTGTTCCTGACGAACAGACGGGCGGCCGATCTTGGCGCCATTGGCGTGGGGGCGGTGGCGACCGGGCTGCACGAGCCGATTTTCCATCCCCTGTTTGCCATTCCGTTTCTCTGTCTGCTTCTTCGGGAGCGGGCCTGGCGGCGCGTCGGGATGTATGGCGTCGGCTACGCTGCCATTGCCATTCTGTGGTACGCGGAGCCCCTCTACATCCGAAGCCTGGTTGCCGGCCCCCTGACGCAGGATGGTCCGGGTGGGGTCGATGCAGTCAGCCGGCTGCTGACGGCTCTTTTCCACGGCTACCCGTTTCCTCTTCAGGATATGGCGGCCAATCTGCTTCGTTTCGCGGCCTGGCAGGCGCCCATGGCGATCCCGTTGCTGGTGCTGGGCTTTGTTCCCGCCCTGCGAGGCCGGCCCGTGAAAACGGCATTGGCACTGGGCATTGTGCTGACGCTCTACGCCATGATGCTCATCCAGACATATCAAGGACACGGCTTCGGGTATCGCTATCTCCAGGGCGTGATCGGCTCGGCCATTCTTGTTTCTGTCGAGGGCTGGCGTCGCATCGCCGGGAAGCTTCCTGGCATCCGCAGCCTGTTCCTGAGGACGTCGGTCGCGGGCGCGTTCGTTGTCCTGCCGATCCAGTTCTGGATGGGGCATGCGCTTTATGCGCCGTATGCGCAGATATACCACCGGCTCAGCCGGGACAGGGCGGACTATGTCATGATCGATCCGCAGGTGGCGCCGTTCATCGCCGATGTCGTCCGCAACGAACCGGATCTTTCCAACCGGCCGATTTTTCTGCAAGCGCTGCCCGTCGATGCCGGTCTTGTCGCGGAAATCTGTCGCCAGGGGGCCGTCGTGACCCTGCCTGAGGCAGACATGTTTGCCGCTGCGAACAGGTATTTCTCCACGCTGCCACCAGGCGACAGTGCGGAGCGAAGGTCTGGCGTGGCCCGCAGGCTCGTGGATGCGGGATGCTCGGTCGGACGCGAGCACACATGGCGATAATTCCTGACGATGCTGCCCGTCTACGGGACGGGTACGAGGCCATTCTTCAGCATCCCTCTTGCCGGGCTCCAAAATGACACCTCCCCGCATTGCCCTCATCATTCCGTGCTTCAATGAAGAAGTCACGATCGCCGGCGTGGTGAATGATTTCCGCCGGGTGCTGCCACAGGCACGCATCGTTGTATTTGACAACAACTCCACAGACGGCACCGCGAAGGCTGCACGTGCGGCAGGGGCCGAGGTGCGGCATGAGTTCCAGCAGGGCAAGGGGCATGTCGTCCGCCGTGCCTTCGCCGACATAGACGCCGATTTCTATTTCATGGTCGATGGCGATGGCACGTACGACGCCTCTTCCGCTCCCGCGATGTTGAGGCTGCTGGTGGACGAGCATCTCGACATGGTCACGGCGGCACGCCTCGCCGGGACAGACGCCTACCGTCCCGGGCACGCTGTCGGCAACAGGGTGCTTACCCGACTGGTGCGCGCGGCCTTTGGCGGCCGCATGACCGATATGCTTTCCGGATACCGTGTTTTTTCCCGACGCTTCGTGAAGTCGTTTCCCGCCATGGCAAAGGGCTTCGAGATCGAGACGGAACTCGTCATCCACGCACTCGATCTGTGCATGCCGGTTGGAGAGATATCCTCCGCGTATTCCGGAAGATCTGCCGGGTCGGTCAGCAAGCTTCGCACCGTTCGCGACGGGAGCCGTGTGTTCCTGACCATTGCGCTCTTGATAAAGGAAGAGCGCCCGTTTCAATTGTTTTCCTGTCTGGCGGTTTTGTTCCTGCTTGCGGGGGCATCGGCTGGTCTGCCTGTGGTGTGGGAATTCTGGGACACGGGCCTGGTGCTCCGGCTTCCGACAGCCGTACTGGCGGCTGGATTGATGCTGCTTTCCTTTCTTTCGATTTCCTGCGGGCTGATACTGGACTCCGTGGCACGAGCCAGGAAGGAGCAGCTCCGGCTTGTATATTTGTCATATTCGGAAAATGATGATTGCCATCAATACATGAATAGTACAGAATAATGGAGCGCTTCTGGTAGTTTCGGCACGGCGTTGTGTCAGGCTTCCTCGATTCCTGATAGATGGCGATTATGCACGACGATGGAAAGTACTATAAGGTCACCCAAAAATTTGGCGTGGCGGACAGGGTGCTGATCGCGGCCAGAAACAGGATATACAAGGATTTCTGCGAGATTTGCCGCCCGGCTCGTGGGGACAGCATCCTTGATGTCGGCGTGTCCGACGTGGTGAACGATGCCTCGAACGTGATCGAGCGCGACTATCCGTTCCGGGAGCGGATAGTGGCCGCGGGCCTCGGGGAAGGCCATGATTTCCGGAAGGCGTTCCCCGAAATCGATTACGTCAGGATCGCCGATGGGAGTGCGCTGCCTTTCCAGGACAGGCGGTTCGATGTCGTGGTGTCGAATGCCGTCCTCGAGCATGTCGGGTCGGCGGAAAACCAGAGGGCGTTTTGTGCCGAACTCTGCCGGGTCGGTCGAAGGGTCTTCATAACCACTCCGAATCGATATTTCCCCGTCGAGCACCATACGGCCATCCCGTTCCTGCACTGGTCCGATTCCGGGTTCCGGTGGGCGTGTCGTGTTACGGGCAATGAGGCCTGGGCGGATTCCCGAAATTTGATCCTCATGTCCCGGCGTCGCCTGGTCTCTCGTGTCGAGGGGCTGGGGACCCTGTCCGTGGGATACACCGGGTTCCGTGCCGGCCCGATGAGTTCGAACGTGTTTGCGTATATCGTTCCCTGATCCCGCGCCCGCCCGGCGGGATGGAATGCGCCTTGTGCTGGACCCGCCCGGAGGTTCGGGCTAGGAAATCCGGCTCCCCCTTTCGAGGCGTTCCGTCCGCGCATGATCGTCGAACTCGGCCATTTCGCCCTCGTCCTGGCGCTATTCGTGGCGCTGGCGCAGTCCGTGCTGCCGCTGGTGGGGGCGGCGCGGGAGCATGCCGGGCTGATGGGGTTTGCCCGCGCGGCCGCCCTGGCCCAGCTGCTGCTGCTGGTCGTGGCGATGGGCGCGCTGATGGAGGCCTACGTCGTCTCCGACTTCTCGGTGCTCAACGTGGTGCAGAACTCCGCCTCCACCAAGCCGCTGCTCTACAAGGTGGCCGGGCTGTGGAGCAACCACGAGGGCTCGATGCTGCTGTGGGTGTTCGTGCTGGCGCTGGTGGGCGGCGCGCTGGCGGTGCAGGGCATGATCGGGGTGGGCTTCCTGCTGTTCATCCTGCTCACCTCCAACCCCTTCCTGCGCGCCCTGCCGGTGCCCCCCGAGGGGCGGGGGCTCAACCCGGTGCTGCAAGACCCGGGGCTCGCCTTCCATCCGCCGTTCCTCTACCTCGGCTACGTCGGCTTTTCCGTGGCCTTCTCCTTTGCCGTCGCCGCCCTCATCGAGGGGCGGGTGGATGCCGCCTGGGCGCGCTGGGTGCGGCCGTGGTCGCTGGCCTCGTGGTGCGCGCTGACGGTGGGTATCGCGCTGGGCTCCTACTGGTCGTACTACACCCTCGGCTGGGGCGGCTGGTGGTTCTGGGACCCGGTGGAGAACGCCTCGCTGATGCCCTGGATTCTCGGCACCGCGCTGATCCACTCCTCCATCGTCGTCGAGAAGCGCGACACGATGAAGGCGTGGACGGTGCTGCTGGCCATCCTCACCTTCTCGCTCTCGCTGATCGGCACCTTCCTGGTGCGCTCGGGGGTGCTCAGCTCGGTGCATGCCTTCGCCACCGACCCGCGGCGGGGGGTGTTCATCCTCGGCCTGCTGGCGGCGGCGATCGGCGGCTCGCTCACGCTTTATGCGCTGCGGGCGCCCTCGCTGCGGGGCGGCGGGCTGTTCGCGCCGGTCTCGCGCGAGGGAGCGCTGGTGCTCAACAACCTGCTGCTTTCCTGCGCCTGCGGCACGGTGCTGGTGGGCACGCTCTATCCGCTGTTTCTCGACGCGGTGGGCGGACCGAAGATCTCGGTGGGCTTCCCCTTCTTCAACGAGACCTTCGTGCCGCTGATGGTGCCCCTGCTGGTGGCGCTCGGCCCCGGCGCCATGCTGGCCTGGAAGCGCGGCGACCTGCCCGGCGTGCTGCAACGCCTCTGGGCCGCCTTCGCGCTGGCGGCGCTGGTGGGGCTGGGAGCATTCTGGGCCACCCACGGCGGGCCCATCCTGGCGGTGCTCGGCCTGGCGCTGGCGGCCTGGATGGTCGGCGGGGTGCTCGCCGAGCTGGCCGAGCGGCTGCGCCTGTTCCGCCTGCCGCTCGCCGCCTCCTGGGGCCGCGCCCGCCAGCTGCCGCGCGCGGCCTGGGGGATGAGCCTCGCCCATTTCGGCCTGGCCCTCACCGTGGCCGGCATCGCCGCCAGCCCCTTCGAGCACGAGACCATCGCGCTGATCCGCCCCGGCGGCACCGCCGAGCTGGCCGGCTATACCCTGGAATTCACGAGCCTCGTCCGCCGCCAGACCCCCGACCACCTCATCGACGACGCCACCATCGTGGTCCGCCGCGGCAACGAGCAGGTGGCGGTGATGCATCCGCAGCGCCGCCTCTTTCCCCAGTTGCAGCAGACCACCAGCGAAACCGCCATCCGCACCAACGGGCTGGTTGATCTCTACATCGCCCTCGGCGACCCCGACCCCTCCGGGGCCTGGACCCTGCGGGCCTACGAGAAGCCGCTGGTCTCGTGGATCTGGCTGGGCGCGCTGGTGATGGCGGCCGGCGGGGTGGTGAGCCTCTCCGACCGGCGCTGGCGGGTCGGCCTGTCGGCACGGCGGAGGCGGGCATGAGCGGCGGCATCGCAAGGAAGGAAAGGTGTTCTCCTTTCGGGAAAGGAGAACCAGGAAAGCTTTGTTCCCTAGGTTCCGCGCCTGTCCCAGCCGCGGAACCCAACGAACAAAAGTCCTTTTGCTTCTTTTCCTTCAGGAAAAGAAGACCTTGCCTTGCCTTCCTTCCAGAGTGTCGAGGCGTGGCATGAAGCGCTGGCTTGCCCTGCTGCCGCTGGCGGCCTTCTGCGGGCTGGCGCTTTACTTCGCGCTTTCCCTGCGTCCGGGCCACGACCCGGAGGTGCTGCCCTCGGCGATGATCGACAAGCCGATGCCCGACTTCGCCCTGCCGGCCCTGGAGGGGGAGGGCACGCTGGCGTCCGCCGGGCTGCGCGGGCGGGTGACGGTGGTGAATTTTTTTGCTTCCTGGTGCGTGCCCTGCCGCGTCGAGCACCCGATGCTGATGACGCTTGCCCGCGAGAAGGGTGTCGCGATTATCGGCATCGCCTACAAGGACGCCCCTGCCGCCGCCCGCAAGCTGCTGGCCGACGCCGGCGACCCCTATGCCGCCACCGGCCAGGACCGCGAGGGCCGCGTCGCCATCGACTTCGGCGTCTACGGCGTGCCCGAGACCTACGTGATCGACCGCGCCGGGCGCATCCGCCGCCGCTACGTCGGCCCGCTCACCCCCGAGACGGTGGCGCGCGACCTGCTGCCGCTGCTGCACCAGTTGGGTGGCCCCGAGGCTGCTTCTGGGGGGGCTGCGCCATGATCCGCCTGCTGGCCCTGCTGGCCCTTCTGGCGGGGGGGCTGTTCCCGATGCTGGCGGGTGCCGTCGAGCCGCGCGAGCGGCTGGCCGACCCGGCGCTGGAGGCGCGGGCGCGGGCACTCTCCGGGCAGCTGCGCTGTCTGGTCTGCCAGAACGAATCCATCGACGAATCCAACGCCGCCCTCGCCCACGACCTGCGCGTGCTGCTGCGCCAGCGCCTGCTGGCCGGCGACAGCGATGCCGCCGCGACGCAGTATCTCGTCGATCGCTACGGCAGTTTCGTGCTGCTCAAGCCGCCCTTCGAGCCGGCCACGCTGCTGCTGTGGGCCACCCCGGCGCTGCTGCTGGCGGCGGGCGGGGCGGGCACGCTGGTGTGGCTGCGCCGCCGCAACCGGCTGCCCCAGGGCGCGGCCGCCGCCCCGGAGCCGCTCACCGAGGCCGAGCGGACCCGCCTCGCCGAACTGACCCGCGGCCCCGGGGAGCGGGCGCCGTGACCGGGCTGGTCCTCCTCGCCGGGCTGCTGCTGGCGGCGGTGCTGGCGCTGCTTTCGGCCCCGCTGCTGCGCCCCGCCCCGCCGCCGGCCGCGCGCGGCGCCTATGACGGCGCGGTCTATCGCGACCAGCTCGCCGAGCTGGAGCGCGACATCGCCCGCGGCCTGCTGTCCCCCGCCGAGGCCGAGCCGGCGCGGCTGGAGATCGCCCGCCGCCTGCTCGCCGCCGACGCCGCCCCGAAAGGGCCGGAGAGGCTTTCCCCCCGTCTGCCATGGGTCGCCCTGGCGGTGGCGCTGGCGGTGGGGGGGCGCCGCAGGGGGGGCGGAAGCCGCGCCCGCCCCGCCGCCCGGGAGGGCGACACGACGGCCGCGGTGACGCTCGGCAGCCTCTA
>CALNAL010000114.1 GCA_937874445.1 uncultured Acetobacteraceae bacterium
GAGCCCCCCGAACAGGAGCCCCCCGCCAGCACCGGCGGCGACCTCCTTTCCCGCCAGATCGCCCAACGACTGCGGGTCATGATCGCCCAGGACCAGCTCGCGGCCGGAGAGCGACTGCGCGAGCGTACCCTGGCCGAGCAGCTCTCCGTCTCCCGCACGCCGCTGCGCGAGGCACTCAAGATCCTGGCCGGCGACGGGCTCGTCACCCTCCTGCCCAACCGGGGGGCGGTGGTCACGATGCTGACGCCTGAGGAGATCCAGGAGAAGCTCGACGTGCTCGGGCTCATCGAGGGATTTGCCGGCTGCCGCGCCTGCGCCGTTGCCGCCGACGGGGAGATCGCGGAAATCCGCGCCCTGCACCACGAGATGCTGGCCGCCTACGAGCGGCGCGACCGTCCCCTCTATTTCCGCCAGAATCAGAGCATCCACGCGGGGATCGTGACGATCTCGCACAATCGCACGCTGTGCCAGGTCTACGAGCAGCTGAACCGCCAGCTCTACCGCTATCGCTATCAGGGGTCGGCCAACCCGGAAACCTGGGACCTCGCCATCCGTGAACATGCCGCCATCGTCGCGCTGCTGGGGGCGCGGGAGGGCGAGAAGCTGCAGAGCCTGCTGCAGAAGCATGTACACAGCACCTGGGAGCGCATCCGCCCGCGGCCGCCCTCCCCGCCGGCCCTCTCCTGACCTCGCGCCACGGCGGCTCTGCAAGTCGCCGCGGGGGGGGCGATGGAGACAAGTTCCTCGGCATCGTCACCCGCATCGATCTGATCAACGATCTGCGCCAGAAGGTCCAGAAAGCATGGGCACGAAGCACAACTGGGGTCGCGACACGCTGGCCGTCCACGCCGGTCCCGGCCCCGATCCCGCAACCGGCGCGGTGATGACTCCGATCTACGCCAGCTCGACTTTCGTGCAATCCTCGCCGGGGGTGACCACCGGCCGGGAATACGCCCGCTCGGGCAATCCCTCGCGTGCCGCCTTCGAGTAGGCCCTGGCCACACTCGAGGGGGGCACCGTCGGATTTGCGTTCTCCTCGGGGTTCGCCGCCGAGGCCACCGTGCTCGACCTGCCGCCGCACGGGGCTCACATCATCGCCTCCCTCGATCTCTACGGTGGCACCTGGCGGTTGTTCCATCAGGTACGCGCGCAGTCAGCCACCCTTGAAGTCACACACGTCGGCTTCTCCGACCAGGCTGCGCTGGAGGCCGCCTTGCGTCCCGAGACGGCGCTGATCTGGGCCGAAACTCCCGGCAATCCGCTGCTAAGCTTGACCGATCTCAGCCAGGCGGCCGCCTTTGCGCACGCCCACTATCTCGTTGCGGTGGCCGACAACACCTTCGCCTCCCCTGCTGTGCAGCGTCCGCTCGAGCACGGCTTTGATCTCGTCGTTCATTCCGATATCAAATATATCTGCGGACATTCCGACATCATCGTCGGCGCGGTAGTGGTGAGCGAGCGGGCCGATCTCGCCCAGCGATTGGGCTTCCTGCAGAACGCCACCGGCACGGTGCTCGACCCGTTCCAGAGCTTTCTCGCCCGACGTGGCCTACTCACCCTCGAACTGCGCGTCGCGCGTCATGCTGTCAATGCGCTGACCGTCGCGCGCTTTCTCGAAGGGCATCCGAAGATCGAGCGCGTGGTCTATCCCGGCCTGGAGAGCCACCCCCAGCACGCCATCATCGCGAAGCAGATGAACGGTGGTGACGGCATGAGGCGGCAGGGCGCGTGACTCTGTTCGGAAGAAACCCCCCTACCGAAACAACCACTTCGACAGAATACGCGTATACCGCGGCATGATGACATAGACCATCAATCCTACGATGATCGCCGCAACGATAAAATGCCGTACGCCCGGCAGACCCAATAGCGGCAACCAATCGAACGCCGGTTGCAGCAGCGGCGGGATGACCATCGTCAACGGGAATATCACCGACAGCGTCGCGGCAAACTGTTTGTATGGCTTGACGAGCCTTGCCGCCGGCTGTGGGGTGAACCAGAATTCAAGGCCGGTCTTGATGTCGATGTCTTCCTCGCTGTCGAGAAAGGGCCTGATCCTGTCGACAAGACGCACGCGGATGTCGGAATCGAGCCAGCGACGCAGGTTGGCCACGGCATCGAAGTGCAGGATGATCGCATAGGGCTCGCCAGCCGCGTGCGGGCGAATCACGTTGACGCCCCGATGCCCGGTGAATCCCTGCGCAACGGGAATGATCTCCTTCAGCCATGCCTCGTAGCGCGCGGTCTCGTGGTGCCGCGGTCGCTGCCGGATGACGGTCGTCACCGGTGTATCGAACCTCGTGTCGTCGTTCTCGGTCATCGTGGCACGCCTCGGCTGGGATGCGGGCCGGCGCCAACGCCGCCCGGGAGCGGCTCTCTCCGCTCCTCCCCGGGAGGATTCCACATTTTCCGCCGGGGCTCTTGGACGGAATTAACCGAATTCCCTTGCGGCGTTTCGCGGCCGCAGGGGCTGTAGCGCAGTGCATTGATGATCTCCCGCAGGTCCACTTCCCGCGGGCGCCATCGCCGCCCAGGAGCAGGCATCAGGGGATGCAATCTGCTCCCATTCTTCATCTGTCAGGTCAGATGGGTAGCGCAGACCACGACGGTCGTAGAGAAATCGGTTTTCTGGTGTCCACATCCCCAAAGTATACTGATTCATTTCCATCAGCATGATCCCGGATCGACACTTATAGGTCAGCGCACCTCGCGGCCGATGGCGGAGAGGAACCAGACGCGCTGTTCTGTCTCGTCGATCCAGCCTTCGAGGAGACCGACGCTGGCCAGATCGTCATGCTCGTCGCACAGGCTATGGGTCTGGCGCATCCGCTCGGCCAGGACCGTGTTGTCGGCGCGCAGCTCGGCGAGCATGGCGGCCGGGGCCACGAACGCGGCGTCGTTGTCGGCCACCTGGTGAAGACGGCCGATCTCGTCGAGCGAATGGATGGCGGTGCCGCCGATCTTGCGGATGCGCTCGGCCATGGGATCGACCATCGCTAGGATCTGCTCGGCCTGACTGGCGAAAAGCAGGCGGTAGTCGTGGAAATGCGGCCCCGAGACATGCCAGTGGAAGTTCTTCGCCTTGATGAATATGGCGAAGGAATCGGCAATCAGGCATTTCATCGCCTGGCTGATGTCATCGATCGCCTCGTTGGAAAAAATGCTGATGGTGTCTTTGTTTTCTAGATTCGTCATCGCGGCATCCATGCCCGATCCCGGGAAGAAATCAGATCCCTCGCACGTCCTGTCCCGGAGACAGCACGTGCGCGACGTATTTCCCCGGGCTGACACCGACGGTCTTCTTGAACTGGCGGTTCAGGTGACTCTGGTCGCAGAAGCCGCAAAGTTGCGCGACCTCGGACAGCCGGATACCCTGACGGATGAACTGCATCGCCTTGTTGACCCGGAAGCTGCGCAGATACTGGTGGGGCGTCACGCCGTATTCGCTGCTGAATTGCCGCAGCAAGACGAAAGGGTTGACCCGCGCGATACCCGCCAATGCCTGCAATGTTATCTCCGTATCGTAATGCTCGCGCATATAGGCGACGACATCACGATGTCGCCCAGCCTGGTGCAGCCGGTTGTCGTTGACCGAGGTTCCACGCGTCGTCTCGGCGAGGTCGCGCAGCAGGAGCGTCAGGCAGGTCGTGCGCATCAGCGTGCATTCACATGATTCGAAGACGGACTGCGTATGGATGACCCTGCGATGCAGGACCGAATCGTCAATGACCGGACGGGAAAAATCGAAGTACAGCCCCTCGATTCCGTCCTCGTGAAATATCCTGGTCAGGTTGTCGGCGGGAATGTGAATCTCGTGGCAGTGCGAGCCGGCTTTCTCGTCGCAATGGAGCGTCCTGGTGCTGAACACCTGACCGGCATTGCGCAGCACGACGCTGCCCGGCCGTTCGTGGTAGGTCTGCCCGTCCTGCTGGCTCAGCCAGTCGGACCCGCGGAAGGCGACGATAACCACGTCGTCATGGAAGGCGTTGCTCATTTCGAACTGGTGCCCCGGCGGCAGGATGCGCTGGACAAAGGAGCACAGCCCGTCTTCTGTCGTGATGACCTGGGGGGAACGCAGGGGACGGCTCGATCCCATTGTAGATTCTCCGCTTCGCGACGATCATCGGCAAGGACACGGGACGCCCGCCCCGGTGCGTCTCATCCTGGCGCGGGTCCGGCGGTTTCACCAATGAGGATTGCGCGATCTTTCCGCAGGAGGTCCCAGCGCGCCACCATCAGGAAGCCGCCGACCAGGCCGAGATGCTCATAGAAGGCATTGGCTGCAAGAAAGCGCGCCTCCCCTGCCAGTTCCCAGTAGCGGTTGGCCAGCAGGGTCGCCATCAGGGTGAATCCGGCCAGGGCCAGCGCCCCCGCCCACCGGCCGACCCCCGACAGGATCATCGCCGAGGCGCCCAGTTCGAGGGCGATCACCAGCGCCGCCATGACAGAGGGCGGGGCCAGCCCGAAATGCGCCATCTCGGCGCTGGCCCCCGCGAAATCCGTCACCTTGACCGCTCCTCCCTGCAGATAGGCCGCAGTCAACCCAAGGAGGCCGATCCAGTGGATCAGGGCGTGCCCGGCCAGCGATCGCAAGGCGGAGATCCGCCGGGTCGCCACGGAGAAGATCAATTCCTGCTCGGTCATGTCGTCCTCCTCGCGTCGCGTTGTGCTCACACCGCCCAGCAGGAGCATCCGAGCGCCCCCCAGAAGCTCTGCAGGTCACCAGCGGGGATACGGCTGGACCAGGCGCCGGCATGGTCATGCCCGTGCACCGCGCAGCCGTGACCGCAGCCGCAGGTCTGTGCCGCACGGCGCGCCAGCGTGCGGGGAGCGTCCTTGCCCCTGCCCTCGCCCCAGGCGGCATAACCGCCGAAGGTGCCGACCGGCGACCAGTCGGGCATCGCGGGGGGAATCTCGGTTTCGTCGAAGCGGGCGAAATCCCCAGCCGCCCAGACGACACGTCCGCCGACCATCGTCAACTCGGAGGAGAGGCCGGCGATATCCGCCTCGGCGCAGGCGAAATAGTCATGATCCGGCACCATCAGGTCGGCGAGCTGCCCGACTTCGATGCGGCCCTTCTTTCCTTCCTCGTTGGAGAACCAGGTGACGTTTTCGGTCCACATGCGCAGGGCCGTCTCGCGATCCAGGCAGTTGCGGGGCGGCGTCAGGCGCAGCCCCCCGACGGTTCGTCCGGTGACCAGCCACGACAGCGCCACCCAGGGATTGTAGGAGGCCACCCGGGTGGCATCGGTCCCCGCCGACACCTTGACCCCCTTGGCCAGCATGGCCGTCACCGGCGGCGTCGCCTCGGCAGCCCCGAACCCGTAACGCTCGACGAAATACTCGCCCTGATAGGCCATGCGGTGCTGCACGGCGACGCCGCCGCCCAGCGCAGCAACGCGGTCGATCGAGCGTTCCGAGATGGTTTCCGCGTGATCGAGGAACCAGTGCAGCCCGTCCAGCGGGATGTCCTGGGCCACCCTCTCGAAGACATCGAGAGCCCGCGAGATCGTCTCGTCGTAGGTGGCGTGCAGACGCCAGGGCCAGCGGTTCTCCGCCAGGATGCGGACGACTCCCTCCAGCTCGCCCTCCATCTCCGGCCCCATGTCCGGCCGCGGTTGGCGGAAATCCTCGAAATCGGCAGCCGAGAAGACCAGCATCTCGCCCGCACCGTTGTGGCGGAAGTAGTCGTCGCCCTGCTTGTAGGTCGATGTCCTCGTCCAGTTCAGGAAATCTTCCTTCTCCTGCTTCGGCTTCTGGGTGAACAGGTTGTAGGCTAGGCGGACGGTCAACTGCCCCTCCGCCGCCAGTTTCTCGATGACCTGGTAGTCTTCCGGATAGTTCTGGAAGCCGCCCCCGGCGTCGATGGCGCCAGTGACGCCGAGACGATTCAGCTCGCGCATGAAATGCCGTGTCGAATTCAGCTGGTAGTCGAAGGGCAGCTTCGGTCCCTTGGCCAGGGTCGCGTAGAGAATGGCGGCATTGGGCTTGGCCAGCAGCAATCCCGTGGGATTTCCGGCAACATCGCGGACGATCTCACCGCCGGGAGGTTCAGGGGTATCGCGGGTGTAGCCGACCGCCCGCAATGCGGCGGCGTTCAGCAGAGCGCGGTCGTAGAGATGCAGCAGGAAGACCGGCGTGTCGGGCGCGACGGCGTTCAGTTCCTCGATGGTCGGCAGTCGCTTCTCGGCGAACTGGTGTTCAGTGAAGCCCCCGACGACACGTACCCATTGCGGTGGCGGCGTGATCGCCACCTGGCGCCTGAGCATGTCCATGGCGTCGGCCAGCGAGCGGACGCCGTCCCAGCGCAGTTCGAGATTGAAGTTGAGCCCGCCGCGGATGATGTGAAGGTGGTTGTCGATCAGCCCGGGCAGGACCCGCCGGCCTTTCAGGTCGATCATCCGGGTCTTCGGCCCGGCCAGCGCCATGATCTCACGATCGCTCCCAACGGCGAGGAAGCGTCCGTCGCCGACCACTACGGCGCTGGCCGTCGGATTGGCCTTGTCGAGCGTGGTGAACAGGCCGTGATGAAGGATCAGCTCGGGAATGCCGGACTCGTTCATCGAACAATCTCCGCAACGATGCATCAGGATGGGTCGGAAGGGAGCTGGGGAATCGCGGCCCCGTCGGGCCTGGCGCCGCGGGCAAACGTCGGCAGGGCACAGGGAAGGCTGCCGAACACGTGCGGCCTGACCTGCCGCTCCCAGGACTGGGTCGCCGGCTGGCGGTGCCAGACCTGCCGGAGCAGCGGCGGAATCTGTTCGCCGAGCAAGATGCCGAGCAGCCCGATCAGGGCGACTACCGGTGGCGCCGGCGAGCGGACATGCAACAGGCCATAGAGGACGCCGACCAGCAGGCCGACGGCCAGGGACAGCAGATAAATTTTCATCGACCGTTTTCTCTCGCGGTTCGTCGCGCCGGCGGCCCGTCGTGCACCGCCGGCGCTGCCCCTCACGGCGTTTCGATCACCTTGTGGGGATAGGTGCCGCGCTGCGGGGCTTTGTGCACATGGGTGTAGGCGTAATCGACCCCCATGCCGTAGGCGCCGAAATGCTCGCGCACGATTGTCATCACCTGGTCATAGGTGCCGCGGCGAGCCCAGTCGCGCTGGAGTTCCAGCAGCACGGTCAGGCTGGTCATCGAGTGGGCGCCCGCCGCCTCCATGCGCCGCACGGCGGCATCGTGGGATTCGGACGAGGTACCGCCGGAGGCATCGGTGACGATGTAAACGTCGTAGCCATCCTCGATGGCCGACAGGGTCAGGAACAACAGGCAGGCCTCGGTCCACAGGGCGGCGATGATCAGCTTTTTGCGTCCCGACGCCTTGACGGCGGCGACCAGCGTCTGGCTGTCCCAGGAATTCATCGACGTGCGCTCGATGGGGTCCTGGCGCACCACGTCGAGCAGCTCGGGCCAGATATAGCCGGAGAAGGATTCCGTCTCGACGGCGGTAAGGATAATTGGAATGTCGAAGGTCTTGGCGGTCTTCGCCAGGGCGACGACGTTGTTCTTGAGGGTCTGGCGGTCGATCGACGTCACGCCGAACGACATCTGGGGCTGGTGATCGACGAGGATGAGCAGGCACTCGTCGGGATTGATCAGCGCCTTGGCGGGATAGGTCATGATGATCTCCTGAAAGAGAAAGTTCAGCCACGGAGGAAGGCGAGGAGTTCCTCGTTGACGACGTCCTTGTGGGTGGTGCACAGCCCGTGCGGGGCTCCCTCGATAACCTTGAGGCGGCCGCGCGGCAGCAGGGCGGCAGCAGCCCGGCCGGTAGTGGCCAGCGGGACAATCTGGTCATCGCCCCCGTGCAGGACCAACGTCGGGACGGTCATCGCCGCGAGGTCGGCCCGGAAATCGGTTTCGGAGAAGGCCTTGATGCAGTCGTAGTGAGCCTTGATGCTGCCCACCATCCCCTGCAACCAGAAGGTCTGACGGACCGCCTCGGACACCCGTGCCCCCGGGCGGTTGGCGCCATAGAAGGGAACGGACAGATCCATGAAGGTCTGCGCCCGGTCGGCCTGCACACCGGACCGTAGTCCATCGAACACCGATATCGGCACGCCCTGCGGATTGAAGGCGGTCTGCGCCATGATGGGTGTCACCGCGCCGATCAGCACAGCCCCGGCAACGCGGCTCGTGCCGTGGCGGCCGATATAACGGGCGACCTCTCCGCCGCCAGTGGAATGGCCGACATGAACCGCGCCGTGCAGGTCCAGGGCCTCTACGAGGGCGGCCAGATCGTCCGCGTAGGTATCCATGTCGTTGCCATGCCAGGTCTGGCTGGAGCGTCCGTGGCCGCGACGATCATGGGCAATGACGCGAAATCCCTTGCCGGCAAGGAACAGCATCTGGTCTTCCCAGGCATCGGCCGACAGCGGCCAGCCATGACTGAAGACCACAGGCAGCCCCTCCCCCCAATCCTTGAAGAAAATCTCCGTGCCGTCTTGCGTGGTGATGGTGTTTTGCGTCCGCATCATCCTGCCGATCCTGGTTATAGAACAAATTGCCTCTGGACTTGCGGGGGATCCTCTCCTCCTTCCGGAGGGAAGCTCTTGGACGGAATTGACCAAATCACATATCGTTCTGATTTTTAACGCAGATCATATTTCTGTGTGGGTGATTTGCCGTTTATGCAAAGCGCATGACATGTGTGAGCGCAGCGTGTTGCCGGCGCTTCGGCAATCGCGATGTGAATTTACGGCCACTAGCCCGATGGCTTCACCTGCGTGGACAGGAGGACGGCATGATTGAGATGGTGATCGAGGCTCGGCGGCGCAGCCTGGGCGGAATCGATGTCGGGCGCGTGCTGCCGTACGCGAAGCGGCGGATGGTCGGACCCTTCATTTTCTTCGACCACATGGGACCGCTCGATCTGGCCGCCGGCGTCGGGCGCGAGGTCGATGTCCGGCCACATCCTCATATCGGGCTGTCGACCGTCACCTACCTCTTCACCGGCGAGATCGTCCATCGAGACAGCGTCGGGTCCGAGCAGCCCATCCTGCCCGGCGCGGTGAACTGGATGACGGCCGGGCGGGGCATCACCCACAGCGAGCGCTTCGAGAAGGCCCGCGCTGTCGGGGATCACTTGCACGGCATCCAGGCCTGGGTGGCACTGCCTGACGGAGAGGAGGAGATCGCGCCGTCCTTTTCCCATCACGCCGGTGAGGACCTGCCGCAGTGGCACGAGGGCGGGGTCCAGGGGCGGCTCATTGCCGGAAGCGCCTACGGCCTGACGGCCGGAACGCCGACGCATTCTCCGCTCTTCTATGCGCATCTCGAACTGCAGGCCGGCGCCCTGGGAGAAGTCCCCGCCGGGCCCGCCGAACGCGCCATTTATATCGCTCGCGGCTCGATCGAACTCGACGGGATTTCCTGCGACGCCGGGCGGATGCTGGTGGTCGATCGCGCGGCCTCGCGTTTCCGGGCCCTGGCGCCGTCAACGGTGATGGTGCTGGGTGGCGAACCAGTCGGAGAGCGCTTCATCTACTGGAATTTCGTCTCGTCCTCGCACGAGCGTCTGGCGCAGGCGGCGGCAGATTGGCGGGCCGGCCGCATGAAGCTGCCCGACACGGACCACGACGAGTTCATACCCCTACAGGAATGAATTTCTCAAGGCGATGCGGGGCCGGAGGCGTGTCCTGTCGGGCCCCTCGGGTCGCTTGGTGGACCCGTCAGGGACGTTCGCCGCGTTCGAGACGTCCCGCGATTTCGGTGATGCCGGGCATCAGGTCAGCCGGCATGGCGGGTGTCGAACACCATGGATGTGGAGTTCTGCATCAAGGCGCTGGAAGAGGCATACGGGATAGGCAAACCGGAGAGACTGGCGGCCTGACAATATCCAGAACCGAACTTATCCAGGTCGCCAAGATGTCCAGATGGAGGGGGCCTCCTCATCACCAGACGGTCTCGCTCAGCGGCGCAAAAGTCGGCGGCATCCTTTCCGATTCCGAAGCGGCGAGATTGTCGATCACGATGGCCGTGCCCGCAGAAATGGCACGCTCGATCGCGGCCCTGGCCCCCACCCCATCGTGCCGTCCCAGGGCATCGAGCAGATAGTCGTAGCTGTGCGTATGCGGGGCCACTGGCTTTTGAGGGTAGAGGTAGTTCAAAGTCGGTCCGATCCGCAGCCAAAGACGTTCAATCATCTCGAACAGACTAGGCATGCCAGCCACGGCATAGAAAGCAAAACGGAAAGCCCGGCTCGTGGCCAACGCCACCTGCGTTTCCCCGTCCCGCTTGGCGGCCTGCAGACGGTCATTCAGCGCATGGAGCGCGGCAATGCTGGCCTCGTCGATGAGCGCGCAGCCCCGTTCCGCCGCCAGTCCTTCTAGAACGCAGCGGATATCGGCGATCTCGACATAGCGGGCGACGCTCAGAACCGGCACCTTGAACGAGCGCGGCGGTGCGATCTCGACCGCATTGCAGGCGACCAGCCGCAGCAGGGCCTCCCGCACGGGGGTCAGGCTGACCCCCATCTGCGACGCGACCTCGCGCGTCACCAGCCGGGCCCCAGGGGACAGCCGGCCGTCGAGGAGCGATGTTTTGAGCAGTTTCTCGACATGATCGGTCAGGCTTGATCGAAAAGAAGGCAGATTCTCGCTCATCAAGCCCACTCCCACTCTCCAGGATGACAACAAGGGATGGACATGGGTTATCCTGCCTGCCTAGAGTGCTAGATATATCGCGTTTAGGCAATACTACTAAACAATACCGTGAAAGTTGCAAGCATGCTGACCCGCCGGCTTTTCACCCTCGCCTCGTTCGCCGCCACCTCCGCCACCGCGGCGGGTCTGCGCATCCCCGCCGTACACGCCGCCACGGCCGATACTCTCACCATCGGCCGTGCCGCCTCCGCCGCCACGCTCGACCCAGGATTCCTGCGCGAACCCGCCACCCTGGTGGACAACGTGTTCGACACGCTGGTCTCGCGCGACAAGGACATGAAGCTCTCCCCCGGCCTTGCCCTGGCATGGAAGTCCCTCGACGACACTACCTGGGAATTCGCCCTGCGCCCCGGCGTCACCTTTCAGAACGGCGAGAAATTCACGGCGGAATCCGTAAAATTCTCCCTCGAGCGCGTACTCGATCCGGCGGCCAAGGCCCCGACGATTTCCTACATCAACACCATCGCCTCGGTGGAGGCGGCCGGCGAGCTACTCGTTCGCATCCACACCAAGGGGCCCGATCCGCTCCTGCCGACACGGATGAGCCGCTATCCCGCCTATATCGTTCCCCCCGACTATGTGAAGCGCGTCGGGGCCACCACCTTCGCCCGCCAGCCCATCGGCACCGGCCCCTATCGCGTCACGGAGTTCGTCGCCGACGACCACGTGACTATGCAGGCCTGGTCCGGCCACTGGCGCGGCGCTCCCTCCATCGCCACGGTGATCTGGCGCGCTATTCCCGAGCCCACCGCCCGTGCCGCCGCCCTGCTCGCCGGCGAGGTGCAACTTGTCGAAGGCGTGCCCGTGGCCCTGGTACCCAGCCTCCAGTCCGCACCCGGCCTCTCGGTGCAGCGCGTGCACAATGGCGGCCTGATCATCTATCTCGGCCTCAAGAGCCACGAAGGCCCGCTAGCCGACGTCCGGGTACGTCGGGCCCTCTCGCTCGCCATCGACCGCAAGGGCATCACCTCGGAGCTGCTGCAGGGCTTTGCCACCCCCACCGG
>CALNAL010000115.1 GCA_937874445.1 uncultured Acetobacteraceae bacterium
GTGGTGCTGACCGGCGCGCGTCACCGGGTGCTGCCGCCGATGGCCATCCTTCCCCCGCCGGTTGCTGCCGGGCTGCAGATGCGGCGGCGCGGCTGGCTGGCCTGGTGGCTGGCGACCCTGCTGGCGCTGCTGGTGCTGCTGGCGGTGCTGGGCCTGCTGTTTTTCGACCCGTTCGGCTGGAAGGCCTTCGGGGTGATTTCCTGCGCCGTCCCCGGGGAGGACCTGGCTCTGCGGGCCCAGGTTCAGCAGGAAGCCCGCCGTGAGGCGGATCTGCGGACCACCCTGGCCGAACTCGCCCGCCAGGCCGGGCAGCGCCGTGCCCAGTGTCCGGCGCCGCCGCCGCCGCCGGCCCCGCCGAGTTCGGACGAGCAGCGGGCCCAGGCACGGGGTGCGCGGGCCGGCCAGCTGCAGATCATTCTCGCCTGGGATGACCGCAACGATCTGGACCTCGAGGTGACCTGCCCCGGCGGCCGGGAAACGATCTCCTATCAGCACAAGAACGGCTGCGGCGGCTTTCTCGACATCGATGCCAACGGCGATGCGCCGAACATCTCGGCGACTCCGGTGGAGCACGTCACCTTCGCGGCGCCGGCGCCCGGCCGGTACCGGGTGATGGTGAATGCCTACAAGATGCGTGTTTCCTACGACAGCCCCTTCCGCGTCACGGTCAAGCGCACGGGGCAGCCCGACCAGGTGATCCGCGGTTCGGCGCACATCAACCAGCGTCAGGCCGTGACGGTCGTGGAGGTTCCGGCGCCATGAGCGCGAGTGGACCCGGCAACTCTTCCTCCCCAGGTGCTCCCGGCATGCCTGATCCGGGCATGATGAATCGGGGCATGATCGATCTGGGTGAGACCGCGGACGGGAGCGTCCAGTATCGCCTGCCGCCCGGCCGGGACCTGCCGGGATGGCACCGGGCTGTCGTGGCGGAGATCGCGGCCCATCTCGGGGCGGCGCATGCCGCGGTGTTCGCCGTGCCGGTGCGGGGGGAGAGGGGCTGGCGCTGGCAGGCTCCCGGCCGGAGCGCGCGCGAGATTGCCACCTTCGAGGCGGGAGACCGGCGGGCGCTGACGGCGGCCCTGAGCGCCATCCTTTCCGACGTGCGCCGCCTGGCCGAAAGCGGCCTGGCGCCGGCGGTCAGGGCGGCCTGGCCGGCGCTGGGCGAGGTGCCCGACTGGAACAACGTGCTGGCGGTGGACGGCCGGCCGGTGCTGACCGCCTGGGGCCACCTCGGGGCCGACGGGCGCCCCGGCCCCCTGGCCGCGCTGGACGATGGCCGCCTCTGGATCGCGCCGCCGGGGACCCCGTGGCGGGTATTCGGCTGGACCCTGGCGGCCCTGGCGGCCTTCGCGCTGCTGGCCGGGATCGTGCTCGCGCTGCTGTGGCCGCGGCTGTTCGGCGCCTCCGCCTGCGTGCTGGCGCCCGGGCAGGCCGATCTGCTGGCCGAGCAGAACCGCGCGATCGACGAGGGGACCCAGCTGCGCAACCTGCGGGCCGCGCTCGACGACCAGCTCGCCCGGCGCCGGCTGATGTGCCCGCTGCCGCATGCGGCGCCCCCGGCGCCTTCCCCCCGGGCCGACCTGCCGCAGGATTCGTGGGAGCACCACGATCTGGCGATGCTCGATGGCTGCTGGCACAGCACCACGCAGATGGTGCTGAAGGACGAGGCCACGGGGCGCAGGAAGAGGGTCGCCGAATGGCTGCTGTGCTTCAACCGCCAGGGGCGGGGGACCCAGACCGTCCGCATCGATGACGGGGAGGTCTTCAAGGGACCGCAACGGGCCAGCTTTTCCGACGACGGGCAGCTGACCCTCGCCGATACGGACAGGGCCGTCTCGGCCCAGGGCAGGCTCCGGCGCGGACGGTTCGAGTGTCGGCGTGTGAGCGACAAGGAGGCCGTCTGCGAGCGGACCGATGTCGAGGGGCCGGCCGCCGGCGCCCGGCAAAGCGGACGGTTCTCACGATGAAATGTTTGCGTCTATCCTGCCGCGCGGCTGTTCTTTCGATCCTGTCATGAGGCGTGAGCGATGCCCTCGTTGATCTCCCTGGTTCCCAACAGCGGCGTGCAGTTCTGGGATGTCGATCTCGACATCGACCGGCTCCCGCGCACGGCCTTTTCCTTCTGGGAAGAGAAAATCGGCGCCACGGGAGCCCAGGAGAAGGTCGCCCTGCGCGAACTGCAGGACGACGGGGCCGGCACGCTCGTGGTCAAGGGCACGGCCCAGGCCCCCGATGTCGATGAGACCTACGCGGTCGGGCGCACCCAGGCGCTGGAGATGCATCTCGGGCGATGGGTGCCGCTGCCCTATTTCATGTTCACCCCATCCGATGCGATCGGCGGGCGCCTGTATGAGCGGGGGCCCAGCAACTGGGCGCGGGCCCGGCTAGTCGAGCACCCCGACCCGCATCCCGGGGCCACCCATCGGCTGACCCTGGCCTTCGACACGAGCCTGATGCCGCGCCTGGACAAGCGTCCCTACGCGGCGCTCTCGCCCGACAACAGCCAGCAGAAGCAGGAGTTCGCGTTCGTCTCGGAGTGGGGCGCCATCAGCTGGTTCCTCGACGAGAAATGGGTGGGGGACTGGCTGCGCGACCTGCTGGTCAAGCTGCGCCGGGAACAGCGCCACGGCCGCCCCCTGCGCGAGGAGGACCTGCCGTACGCGTGCGACCATTACGCGCGCTATATGGTCTTCGTCTGGCTGCTCGGGGCCAGCGAGGCGCTGCCGCAGGTGAAGCTGATCGACGTCGTCTCCGACAATCCCGGTTACCGGCCGGTGGCGGTCGATCTGGTGCTCGACATCGGCAATTCCCGCGCCTGCGGCATCCTGATCGAGGAACACCCCGGCGAGGGCCAGCAGCTCGTCGACAGCTACCCGTTGTCGCTGCGCGATCTTTCCTGCCCCGAGCTGACCCACACCCGCCCGTTCGACAGCCGGGTGGAGTTCAGCTGCGTGGATTTCGGCGCGGAGGCGTTCTCGCGTCCCTCCGGGCGCAGCGCGGCCTTCGCCTGGCCGAGCCCGGCGCGGGTGGGGCCGGAGGCGCGGCGCCTGGCGGCGCGGCGGCAGGGCAACGAGGGGGCGTCCGGCCTGTCCTCGCCCAAGCGCTACCTGTGGGACGAGCGGCCGTTCTCCCAGGGGTGGCACTTCAACGGCTTCGGTCTCGACGGGACCACGCTCGATCCGCCGCTGAACGGGCCCTTCATGAGCTACGTCACCCAGGACGGGCGGGTGCCGCGGCGCGGCGGCTCCTGGCCGACGACGGTGAAGGCGCTGTTCTCGCGCAGCTCGCTGTTCACCTTCATGCTGGCGGAAATCCTGATGCAGGCGCTGCGCCAGATCAACGCGCCGGACACCCGCGCCCAGCGCCGCGACGCGGAGATTCCCCGCCGCCTGCGCTCGGTGCTGCTGACCCTGCCGCCGGGCATGCCGGTGCGCGAGCAGCGCATTCTCAAGGAGCGGGCGGAGGCGGCGGTCCGGCTGACATGGGCGATGCTGAAATGGGAGGCCCAGGCCCAGCCCGTCGTGCGTACCGATCTCGACGAGGCGACGGCCACCCAGATCGTCTGGCTGCACAACGAGGTATCCGAGCGCCTGCAGGGCGATGCCGGCGCCCTGATGGAGATGGTGGGTCGGATTCGTCCCGAGATCGACGTCCTTCCGGTGCTGCGCGTGGCCAGCATCGACGTGGGCGGCGGCACGACCGATCTGATGATCGCGACCTACAGCCGGCGCGAGGAGGCTCTGGTGCCGCACCAGGACTTTCGCGAGAGCTTCAAGATCGCCGGCGATGACGTGGTCGAGCGGCTCATCACCACGGTGATCCTGCCGCAGATCGGGCAGGACCTGGCGAACAAGGGGGTTGCCGACGCCAAGGCGCTGCTGATGCGCACCCTGGGGCAGGACCAGGGCGGGCAGGCGGAAAGCGAGCGTCATTTGCGCCGGGTGTTCGTGGGCACGATCCTCGAACCGCTCGCGCTCGCCGTGCTGGGCGCCTACGAGCAGATCGATGAGACCCGGAGGGGCGAGATCCTCGCCGCCAGCGTGGGCGGGATTCTCGGCGGAACCGATACACATCTGCAACGTGCTATCGCGTATTTCGAGACGGCTGCTGCGGCGGCGGGCGCGCGGGACTTCCGCTTTGCCGAAGTGCCGCTCTCGGTCGATGCCCAGCGCGTCGATTCCGTCATCGTCTCGGTGCTGGGGCCGGTGCTGGCCAATCTCTGCGAGGTGGTGTGGTCGTACGACTGCGACGTGCTGCTGCTCTCGGGGCGTCCCTCGCGGCTGCGTGCCGTGACGGATATCGTCCTTGCCAAGAGCCCGGTGCCGCCGCATCGGGTGATCGGCATGCACCGCTACCGGGTGGGCGACAAATATCCGTTCCGCGACGCGGCCAACCGCATCGAGGACCCCAAGACCACCGCGGTGGTCGGGGCGGCGCTGAGCGTGCAGGCGGAGGGACGGCTGCGCAACTTCACCCTGCGCACCCGCGAGCTGGTGATGCGCTCGACGGCACGGATCATCGGCAAGATGGACAACAACGGCCAGATCCGCAAAACCAGCGAGCTGCTGACCAATCTCGATCTCGACGGCCCTCCCGCGGAGGACGTGAGTTTTACGGTGTCGTTCCAGAGCACCACGCAGATCGGCTTCCGTCAGTTGCCCTGCGAGCGCTGGACGGCGACGCCGCTCTACATGATGGAATTCACCAATCCGGAGAATGCGCAGAATCTCGATCTGCCCCTGAAGGTGACGGTGCGGCGCAAGGACATCGAAGGCGACGACGACGATCCGGCCGCGCGCGAGGATTTCCGCGTCGAGGAGATCTCCGATGCGAAGGGCGACACGCAGCCCCAGCAGGTGGTGCGTCTGCGGCTGCAAACCATCAACGATCAGGACGGATACTGGCGTGATACCGGCCGGCTGACGGTCGTTTAGGAGGTCTGGGCGATGGTCGAGCGGGCGGGACTGGTCAAGCAGGTCGAGACGATGGGCCACGACGTCGCGGAAGGTGCGGCGTGGCTGAAGACCAACGGCGAGGCGCTGCATCTCGATGGCGCCGGTCTGGCACGGACCTTCCGGCGCTTCTCGCGCCGGGCCAGGCGGCTGCGCGAATCGGCGGAGCGCCCGCCCTGCGTCGCGGTGTTCGGCGCCTCGCAGGCGGGAAAATCCTATCTGGTCTCCTCGATCGCGACTTCGGGCGGGCGGCCGCTGCTGGCAACCTACGGCACGGAGACGGTGAATTTCCTGCGCGACCTCAATCCGCAGGGCGACAAGGAATCCACAGGCCTGGTCTCGCGTTTCACGACGAAGCCGGTGAGCGCGCCGGCGGGGGCACCGGTGCCGTTGCGGCTGCTCTCGCAGACCGACGTCGTCAAGATTCTCGCCAATGCCTTCCTGGAGGATTTCAAGTTCGAGAAATTCACGCCGCCCGATGCCGCCTCCGTCTCGGCGTTGTTCGCGCGGCTGAAGGGCGAGGCGGGCGCGGCGCCGCAAGGCAGCCTCGATGTCAACGACATCGAGGAGATGCAGGAATATTTCAACCTTCACTTCCCGATGGCCCCGCTGATCCGCGAGCTGGGCTCGGCGTACTGGGCGCAGGCGGCGGAGATCATTCCCCGCCTGCCGCCGCGCCTGCGCGCGCAGGCCTATGCGCCGCTGTGGAACGACGTCCAGTCGTTCACCGACGTTGCCGCCCGGCTCATCGGGGCCCTGGAGCAACTGGGCTTTCCCGACACCGCCTTCTGCGGGATGGATGCCCTGATTCCCCGCGAGACGGGGGTCCTCAATGCCGAAACCGTCCTCGTGCTCGGCCAGGGCGAGCGTGGCCTGGTGCCGGTGGTCTCGAGCACGGGGCAGGCGGCGCAGCTGGATCGCTCGCTGCTGGCCGCGCTGATTGCCGAGATCACCGTGCCGCTGCGCGAGAAGCCGTGGGATTTCTTCGAACACACCGATCTGCTCGATTTCCCCGGTGCGCGCACGCGCGAGATGATTCCCAGTATCGAATCATTCCTCGCCAAGCCCGAGTTGCTGGGGCAGGTCTTCCTGCGCGGCAAGGTGGCCTACCTGTTCCAGCGCTACAACGCCGAGCAGGAGATCGCGGCGATGCTGCTCTGCGTCGGGCCTTCCAACCAGGAAGTGCAGACGCTGCCCGGAATGATCTCGACGTGGATCGGCGAGACCATCGGGGCCACCCCCGAGGCGCGTGCCCGGCAGCGCAATCCGCTGTTCTTCGTCCTGACGAAATTCGACAAGGAATTCGAGGAAAAGATCATTGGCGAGGATATCGCCTCGGGAGAGCGCTGGACCACGCGCCTGGAAGCCAGCATGCTCAAGCTCTTCAAGGTCTACAACTGGCCGACGGAATGGACCCCCGGCCATGCCTTCAACAACTGCTACTGGCTGCGCAGTCCGGCCATGGCGTTCCATCCTGTATTCGAATACGAAACGAGAGAGGGCGGCAAGGTCGAGGTTCTGTCCGAGAAGGCGGCGGCCTTCCTGGAACCTCGCCACAAGGCCTATCTGGCCAACCCCACCGTCGCCACCCATTTCGCCGACCCGGAACGGGCCTGGCAGGAGGGGCTGAAGGCCAACGACGGCGGCATCAGCTATCTTGCCGGCAACCTGCGCCCGGTGTGCGACCCCAACCTCAAGCTGGAACAGGTGCGGGGACGGCTGCGGATCCTGGCGGCGGACGTCGCGCAGAACCTGCGGCCGCATTTCCGTTCCGGCAACGCGGATGTCGAGCTGGAGCGGGCGCGCGCGGCGGCCGAGACGCTCGGGGGCGCGCTGGCCGAGGTCGTGCAGGCCCAGCTGTTCGGCGCGATGCTGCGGGCCATGCAGGTCACCGAGGATTCGGTCGCCTCGGTCTATTGGCAGATGCAGGCGGCCCCGGAGGAGGAGCGGCCGCCGATCGGGGCGGCGGCGGCCGGGACGAGCATCTTCGCCGCGCTCGGCCTGAAACCGAAGACCGGCCCGCAGGAGGACGCGCAGGGGGCGGCGACGGGGGGCACGGCCGGCCCGCGCCATCGTTTCGACCGCCTTGCCGATCTCGCGCTGCGCGACTGGCAGGAGGGGCTGCAGCGTTTTGCCGAGGCGGACGACGTGCAGCGTCTTTTCCATCTGCCGCGCGAGCAGGCGCTGGTCCTGGTGGGCGAGCTTGCCCGCGCCGCCAAGCGGCTGGATCTGCACGGGCAGATCGTGCGCGAGCTGCATGCCCGGGCGAGCTATCTCCAGCGGGGGGCGGCCTCGGCGCACAAGCCGGTGATCATCATCGAGCAGGCCATCGACAATTTCGTCACCTGGCTCGGCTTCGACCGTCTGTCGCCGGACAAGCGGCCGGAGGCGGTTGACGGGCACCGCATCTTCGCCCCGCGTCCGCCGGTGCGCGGCCTGCCGGACCTCGGCGAAAAGCCGGCGGCGTTCGACGTGGCCTTCTCCATCGACTGGATCATCGCGCTGATGCGCACGATGGAGGACAACGTCCGCGACCCCAATTCCGGCGTGATCGACCCGGCCCAGAACGCGGCCCTGGGCCGGATTCTCGCCAGCCTCGACGGCGCGGTCCGGGACGGCGGGGCGGCGGCATGAGCGGCTCCACCGCGATCCGCGTCGAGGAGGATTTCTCCGCCCAGGGCGGGTATGCGCTGGTCCGCATTCCCGGGGCCGCCGCGGCGGTGACAGCGCCGGCCTTCCAGCTGCTGCGGCTGGGCTGGGCCGACCCCTCGCTGGGCGAAAACGGCTGGCAGGGCGGGGATGCCTTGCTGCAGCCGGAATCCGCCCGGGCGGACGGGGGCGACCTGGTCCTGAGGATCGGCCCCAACCTGTGCGACCACCTCCCCGCGGCGACGTATCAGTTCCGTCTGCCGGCGGCCGGGATCGATACGGCGGTGGTCTGGCCGGACATCTCGCCCGTCTATGGCGGAAGCTCCGGCATGTTCCCGGGGCAGGGCATCCCGGACCCGGACCCGGACAAGGACCGGCAGACCGGCGGGGGCACCGGGGAAAAAGCCCAGAAAATCCCGGAAGGCTCCCAGGGAGGCCCCCTGAAAGACCATTCGAAAGACCACCTCCTGGACCAGGGCCACCTCCAGGGCCAGGTCCGGAGAGACGGCCCGGAGACGCCGAAGCCCCACGGCCACACCTGGCTGATCTGGCTGGTGGCGGCGCTGGTGCTTCTGCTGGCGGCCGCGGGAGGAGCCGGATGGTGGTGGATCTCGCGCGACCGGCCGGCCCCGCCGATCGCCCCGCCGCCCGCGGCCCAATCCCAATCCCAATCCCAGCCCCAGTCTCCAACGGACCTCGATTCGCTGTCGGTGCAGGCGCTGATCCAGCGCAACAATCCCGCCGAGATGCAGGCCCAGGCCGAGCGCCGCATGGCCGGCAAGCCGAACGAGGCGATGCTGCTTCTGGAAGCCGCGGGAGACGACCGCCACTTCGGTCCGTCGCTGGCCAATCTGGCGCGCCTCTACGATCCCGGGAAGCCGCGCCAGGCCGGGATCTCCGCGGATGCCCGCCAGGCGGCGCGCTATTATCGCGAGGCGCAGGCGGCGGGCCAGCCGGTGGAGGCCGACCGGGCGGCCTTGCGCGGCTTCCTTGAGGGACGCGCCCAGGCCGGGGATGTGACGGCCAAACTCGTGCTGCAGGATTTCTGGCAATGACGCAACGGCGGGGAATCGGACGGCGGGAGGTGCTGCTCGGCGCCGCCCTGGCGGGAGCCCTCGGGGGAAGGGAGGCGGCCTCGGCGGCGCCCCCCGCGTCATCCCCGGCCGTCCCCCCGGTCGTTCCTGCCCGGGGCGACCGGCACCCCCTGCTGATTCCCGGCAAGCGGTCGCTGTTCCAGCGCGTCATCGTCCGTCCCGGCACGATGCTGGTGTCGCGTCCGGGGGGCAGCGGGGGCGAGAACGTGCCGGGGTTCTCGGTCTTCTACGTTTATGCCCGCGATCCCTCCGGCTGGCTGGAGGTCGGAACCGGCAGCGCCGGCCAGACCAAGGGGTGGATCGCCGCCGACAAGGCGATCGACTGGCGCCACGCGATGATCGGCGCCTTCACCAACCCCGCCGGGCGCCAGCCGGTGCTGTTCTTCAAGGATGCCGAAGCCGCCAAGCGGATGATCCTCGCGCCCGACCCGGCCGCCGCCATGACGCGGGCGCGCCAGGATCTGGCGGCGGGACATGCCGGAGCGATCGTGGCGCGCGAGCCCGAGCAGTTCGTGGACATCAGCCGGTCGTTCTACCTGCTGCCGATCCTCTCGGCGGAACTGATCGAGCGCGAGAGCGGCGCCTCTCCGCGTCTCGTCGAGGTCATCTCCGCACCGGACGCCCCGCCGGCGACCCCGGCCCCGGCCGACGCCCTGCGCGACTTCAAGGCCGCGGTGGTGTTCGTCATCGACACCACGCTCAGCATGCAGCCCTACATCGATGCGACCCGCGAGGCGGTGCGGAGCTTCGTCGGGCGCATCAGCCATACCGCGCTGAAGGACAAGTTCCGCTTCGGCATCGTCGCCTACCGCGACAGCCTGGAGGACACCCCCGCGCTGGAATATCCCACGCGCGTCTATGCCCGTCCGGACTTCCGCCAGCCGGCCGATGCGGTTCTGCGCACCATCGGCGACATCCAGCAGGCCCGCGTCTCCTCGCAGGGGTTCGACGAGGACCCGATCGGCGGCCTGAACACGGCGATTTCCGACATCGACTGGAACGGCCTCAGCGGCCGCTACGTGGTGCTGATCACCGATGCCGCCGCCCGCCCGGCCAACCATCCGCACAGCCTGACGCACCTCGGCATCCCGGAGATCCGCCAGGAGGCGCTGGCCCATCAGATCACGCCGATGGCGATGCATCTGCTCACCCCCGAGGGGGCGCGGGCGCACGACCACGAGCGCGCCCAGGCCCAGTACCAGGCCCTGACCGAGGCGGGCGCGGCGGGATCGCTGTATTTCCCGGTTCCCGACGGCAGCCCGGCGCAGTTCCATGCGGCCGTGGACGCGGTGGTCACGGGTGTGCTGCAACAGGTTTCCCAGATCACCCATGTGCCGCTCGCCGAGCTGCAGCAGGCAGCCCCTCCCGCCGCGGACACCCCCCTGGTCAGGCGGATCCGCGAGCAGATGCAGGTCCTGGCCGAGGCGGCGCGGCTGGCCTATGTCGGCCGGGTCGAGCAGACCCGGGCGCCCGACGTGGCCCGCAGCTGGACCTGCGACCGCGACCTCGTCCATGCCGAGGTCGCGGCCCTCAGCGTGCGCGTGCTGCTGACGCGCAACCAGCTGTCCGACCTGGCCGGGGCCTTGAAGATCATCCTCGACAAGGGCCTGGCCGGACGCACCACGCCGGAGACCTTCTTCGACCAGCTCCGCATCGCCTTTGCCGCGGTGGGCTCGGGAGATGCCCAGCGCCTCGCGCAGATCGCCCAGGCCAGCAACATCGGCGGTCTGCTCGGCGAGTATCTCGACGGCCTGCCCTACAAGTCCCAGCTTCTCGATATCGGCCAGGAGGACTGGCTGGCGATGGGCTCGATCGGGCAGCGCAACATTCTCAACGACGTCGAGAGCCGCCTGCGCCTCTACCAGGCCTTCGAGCAGCAGACCGACCTGTGGCGCGACATCACCCACGGCGGCCACGCCGGCGAGATGGCCTATCCGGTGCCGATCGAGGCGCTGCCGTGACGGGTCCCGCGGCGGGGGGGGACGCCGCGGGGGGGGGCCTCCTGCTGGAGGCATCGGGGATCTCGCACAGCTTCGTCAACGCGGGCGGCCGCTTCACCCTGGTGGTGGAACGCTTCCTGCTCGCCGCGCGGGAGCGTGTGGCGGTGGTCGGCCCCTCCGGCTGCGGCAAGAGCACGCTGCTCGGCCTGCTGGGCCTGGCGCTGCCGCCCGATCCCCCTTCACACGGGCAGGCGTCACACGGGCAGTCGTCGCACGGGCAGTCGTCACATGGGCAGGCGGCCCCGCGGGAGCCGGGCCGGCTGTGTCTCGACGGGCAGGACGCGCTGGCCCTGTGGCGCCGGCGGGCGGGCGACCGGCTGGCCGAGCTGCGCGGCGAGGCGATCGGCTTCGTGCCGCAGACCGGCGGCCTGCTGCCCTTCCTGACTCTGCGCGAGAACATCCTGCTCTGCCAGCGCATCACCGGTCGCCTCGCGCCGCGGTTCGTGGCCGATCTGGCCGCCTGCCTGGGCATCGCGGCGCAGCTGGAGAGCCTGCCGGCGCAGGTTGCGGTGGGCCAGCGCCAGCGGGCCGCCGTGGCGCGGGCGCTGGCGCACCGGCCGCGCCTGCTGCTCGCCGATGAGCCCACGGCCTCGGTGCACCCCACCCAGGCGGACCAGATTCTCGACCTGCTCAGCTACGTGGCCGAGCGTACCGGGGCGGGTCTGGTCATCGCCACCCATGACGCCGCGCGCGCCACGGCGGCGGGGTTCCGGCTGGCCCCCTGCCGGCCGGATGCCACCGAGCCGCTGACGCGCCTGGCCTATCCCGGGGAGGCGGCGTGATGGTGCGAACCGTTCTGCGTCTGGCGTGGGCCGACCTGTGGGCGGAGCGGGTGCTGGCGC
>CALNAL010000116.1 GCA_937874445.1 uncultured Acetobacteraceae bacterium
CCGCCAGCCCCCGCCCGAGGGGCAGAGAGTTCCCAGTTCCATGCTCGACAAGACCTTTTCCCCGGAGACCGCCGAAACCCGCATCTATCAGGGCTGGGAATCCTCCGGCGCCTTTGCCTGCAATCCGGCCTCCCCGGCCGAGCCCTACGCCATCATGATCCCCCCGCCCAACGTGACGGGCAGCCTGCACATGGGCCATGCGCTCACCTTCACCGTGCAGGACACGCTGATCCGCTGGCGGCGCATGCAGGGGCGCGACGTGCTCTGGCAGCCCGGCACCGACCACGCCGGCATCGCCACCCAGATGGTCGTCGAGCGCCTGCTCAACAAGGACGGCAAGACCAGCCGCGACCTCGGGCGCGACGCCTTCATCGAGCGCGTCTGGAAGTGGAAGGCCGAGTCCGGCGGCTCCATCACCCGCCAGCTCCGCCGCCTCGGCGCCTCGCTCGACTGGCCGCGCGAGCGCTTCACCATGGACGAGGGACTCTCGCGCGCCGTGCGCGAGGTGTTCGTCACCCTCTACCGCGAGGGGCTGATCTACCGCGACAAGCGGCTGGTGAACTGGGACCCCAAGTTCCAGTCGGCCATCTCCGACCTCGAGGTCGAGAGCCGCGAGACCAACGGCCATCTCTGGTACATCCGCTACCCCGTCGCCGGCGAGGCCGAGCGCTTCATCACCGTGGCGACCACCCGCCCCGAGACCATGCTCGGCGATACCGCCATTGCCGTGCATCCCTCCGACGCGCGCTTTGCCGATCTGGTGGGCAAGAGCGCCATCCTGCCGCTGGTGGGGCGCGCCATCCCCATCGTCGCCGACGAGTATTCCGACCCGGAGAAGGGCACCGGCGCGGTGAAGATCACCCCGGCGCACGACTTCAACGACTTCCAGGTCGGGCTGCGTCACGGGCTCGCGACCCCCTCGGTGCTCGACCGCGAGGCGCGCATGACGCTGGCCGAGATCGGGGACGCCCTGACCGAGGTGCCGGGCGTGTCCGACCTCGGCTTCGTCCGCTCGCTGGAGGGGATGGACCGCTTCGAGGCGCGCAAGGCGATCGTCGAGAAGCTGACCGAAACGGGCGCGCTCGTGAAGATCGAGCCGATGCGCCACCAGGTGCCGCACGGCGACCGCTCCGGCGTGCCCATCGAGCCGCGGCTGACCGTGCAGTGGTACTGCAACGCCGCCGAGCTGGCCAAGCCGGCGATCAAGGCGGTGGAGGAAGGCCGCACGAAGTTCGTGCCCCAGCAGTGGGAGAACACCTTCTTCGCGTGGATGCGCGACATCCAGCCGTGGTGCATCTCGCGCCAGCTGTGGTGGGGGCATCGCATCCCGGCCTGGTACGGCCCCGACGGGGAGGTGTTCGTCGAGACCTCCGAGGAGGCGGCGCTGGCCGCCGCGCGCAAGCACTACGGCAAGGACACGCCGCTCGCGCGCGACGAGGACGTGCTCGATACCTGGTTCTCCTCCGGGCTGTGGCCCTTCACCACCCAGGGCTGGCCCGACAAGACCCCCGAGGTCGCGCGCTACTACCCGGGCGCGGTGCTGGTGACGGGCTTCGACATCATCTTCTTCTGGGTCGCCCGGATGATGATGATGGGCCTGCACTTCATGAAGGACGTGCCGTTCCGCACCGTCTACATCCACGGCCTCGTGCGCGACGAGCACGGCCACAAGATGAGCAAGTCCAAGGGCAACGTCATCGACCCGCTGGAGCTGATCGACCGCTTCGGCGCCGATGCGCTGCGCTTCACCATCGCCTCCCTGACCGGGCCCGGACGCGACGTGAAGCTGGGGCCGGCACGCGTGGAGAGCTACCGCAGCTTCGTGACCAAGCTGTGGAACGCCGCGCGGTTCTGCGAGATCAACGGCATCGGTCCCGCGCCCGGATTCGACCCCGCGCAGGCCACGTTGCCGCTGACGCGCTGGATTCTCGATGCCGCCTCCGCCGCCGTGGCCGAGGCCACCGCCGCGCTCGAGGCCTACCGCATCGACGACTACGCCAACGCCTGCTACCGCTTCACCTGGAACACCTTCTGCGACTGGTTCGTCGAGTTCGCCAAGCCGGCGCTCTCCGACCCGAACAATCCCGCGGGGGCCGAGGTGCGGGCCACCGCCGGCTGGGTGCTCGGGCTGCTGCTGCGGCTGCTCCATCCCGTCATCCCCTTCGTGACCGAGGAGCTGTGGGACCATTTCGGCTACGGTCCGGAGTGCTCGCTGATCCGCGCTCCCTGGCCGACGCCGTTCGCGGTGCCGGGCGCCGAGGCGGCCCGCGCCGAACTCGGCTGGCTGGTGCGGCTGATCGGCGAGGTGCGTGCGGTGCGCTCGGAGATGAACGTGCCCCCCTCGCAGAAGGCCCCCGTGCTGCTCAAGGATGCCTCCGCGGAGACCCTCGCGCGCGGCAACCGCTGGCTGGAGGCGATCTCGCGGCTGGCCCGCGCCGAGCGCTTCGGCGCGCTGGAGGGCGAGGTGCCCTCCGGCTCGGCCCAGGCCGTGGTGGACGAGGCCACCGTGGTGATCCCGCTCGCCGGGGTGATCGACCTCGCCGCCGAGCGGGCGCGCCTGGAGAAGGAGCGCGGCAAGGTGACGGCCGAGGCGGCGAAGCTGGCCAAGAAGCTCGGCAATCCGGACTTCACCTCGCGCGCCAAGCCCGAGGTGGTCGAGGAGACCCGCGAGCGCCAGGCCGCCGCCCAGGCGGAGGTGACGCGGCTCGACGCGGCCCTCGCGCGCATCCGCTGAGGGGCAAGCCCGAAGTCGGAGCAAGCAGGGAAGGTGTTCTCCTTTCGAGAAAGGAGAACCAGGAAAGCTTCATTCGTGAAGGCTCCGCGCCTGTCGTCCCGAGTTCGGGCGGCGGCGCGACAATCGAGAGATGGTCCGCAAGCCCGGCGGCTGCCTTCGCGGGCGGTGATCCATGAAGGAGCCCGTCGCCCGGAAGCGGCCCCGCACGATCAACGGGCCCTGTCCGCCTGCATCTTCGGGGCCGTCTGCCCGCAGGAAGGCAAGACCGCCGGCCCTCTCCGTGCCCGGCATCCCCATTCCCGGAGGGGGGCTCCCCGGGCCGCGAGACTTGAGGAAGGCGAACCCCGCCCGTTGAGGCTCGGCATGGCGGGGCAGGATCTCCGGAGCCCTCCTCGCGCGCAGCAGATCCGCGACGGAATGGAACAGGGTCTTGAGGCACCCGGGGTCCGGGAGGGGATGATCCTGCTCGGGGAAGCCGGGCGCTGGAGCATGGTCCGTGCGCCGCTGCGAACGGACCCTGCTCCAGGGAACCCGGGGCCGGTCAGGCGGCGCGGACGTCGGCGAGGAAGGTGGAGACCTCGCCGCGCAGGGTTTCCGCCTGGGAGGAAAGCTGCGTCGCGGCGTCGCGCAGGTTGGTGACCGCTGTGGAGGTTTCGCTGGCGCCACTGGAGACCGCGGTGATGTTGGTCGTGACCTGGCGGGCGCTGTCGGAAACCTGCCCGACGGTGCGGGCGATCTCCTGGGTCGCCGTGCCCTGCTCCTCCACCGCCGCGGCGATCGAGGCGGTGATCCGGTTGATCTCGCCAATGGTCGTGGCGATGGCGCGGATGGCTTCCACCGCCTCCCGGGTGGTGCCCTGGACCTGCCCGATCTGGGCGCCGATGTCCTCCGTGGCCTTGGCGGTCTGGCTGGCCAGGCGCTTGACCTCGGAGGCCACCACCGCGAACCCGCGGCCCGCCTCGCCGGCCCGGGCCGCCTCGATGGTGGCGTTGAGCGCCAGCAGGTTGGTCTGTCCGGCGATGTCGGAGATCAGGCTGACGACCTCGCCGATCTTCTGCGAGCCGTCTGCCAGGGCGCGCACGATGCCGTCGGTGTGTTCGGCGTCGGCCTGGGCCTGGCTGGCGATGCGGGTGGAGGAATCGACCTGGCGGGAGATCTCGGTGATGGAGGCGGCCAGCTGCTCGGCAGCCGTGGCGGCCGTGCCGGTGTTGACCGAGGCCTCCTCGGCCGCGGCGGCCACCGTGGCCGACTGTTGCGTGGAGCGGTCCGCCACGTCGGCCAGCCCGGCGGCGGTGGAGGTGAGCTGGGTGGCCGCGGCGGCAACCTCGTCCACCATGTGTCCGCTCCGGGCCTCGAAGCCGCGCAGCAGTTCGCCCAGACGCGCCGTGGTGGCTTCGCGGGCGGCCGCGGCCGCGGTTTTCTCGGCCTCCAGGGCGGCTGCTCCGGCGGCATTCTTCTGGAAAACCAGGACCGCCTTCGCCATCTCGCCGATCTCGTCGCGGCGGTCGGTATCGGGGATCTTCAGGTTGTGCTCCCCTGCGGCCAGTCGCCGCATGAGATCGGACATGGCCATCACCGGACGGGCAATGCCTCCGCCGACCAGCCAGGCTGCCAGAAGGCCCAAGCCCAGCGCAGCACCCGCCAGCACCAGGGTCAGCAGACGGGACAGGGCCAGCTCGGCGGTGGTCGCCGCGTTGACACGGTAATTCTCTTTCGTAATCGAGCTGACGAGGGAGTCGACCCGCGTCGTGATGGCGTCGCCGATGTTCGCCAGCTCTGGCAGCAGTTCGGTATCGGTCCGCTCGATGATTTTTACGGTGCGAATTGCGGCGTCGGAGTAGGCGTTCGCGGCGTCGGCGGCGGCAGAATAAAGAGCGGACTCCGAGCCTTCTCCCGCGTCGATGAGAGAATTCATCATCTCCATGCGGTCATGGATCGTGCCGAAAAGAGTCTGAACCTTGTTGGCGTATTGCGCGTCGTGGGTCAGTACGAACTGGGCGAACGCGACGCGGATTTCCATCGAGAGCATCAGAACGCCGTCGGTCATCGTGGAGAGCAGCGAATCGTTTGCGCTTTTGGTCGCGCTCACCAGCGAGGACAGGGCGATCTGGATCTTGGTCCCGTTCGGAAGGAGCTTCTCCTTCTGCAGGGAATCCATTTCACCGCGAAGGGCGAAGGTTTCGCCGAGCAGTGTCTCATACTGTTTGCTCAGCGCAGCCAGCCGCTCGGCATCCTGGCGCCGGGACGGATCCCGGACCGTCGTCTGGACCTGCTGCACCCGCTCCAGGACGGATTTCAATGCGGCCTGTGCGCCGGTCTTGGCCGCCGCGGAGCCGGTGAACAGGTAGTCGCGGCTGAAACGCCGCAGCTGGAGAAATGCGACATTGAGCGTTTCGGCGCTCTGTTCCTCGGCGCGCGCCTGGGCGACCTGCTCGAACGATGCGGCTGTGCGTCTGAAGCCCAGGAGGTCGTTGACGGCGAGGGCCAGCAGGAAAACCAGCAAAATTCCGCAGATTGCAAAAACTTTTACGCGAATCCGCAGGTTGATCAGAAATTGCGGCACGTCTTCACTCTCCCGTGCGAAGGGACCTCGGTATACCGAAGCGGCGCGGATCACGCCGTCTTTCCCGATGGCTTGCTCTCGTCGCGGGCAGCGTGCCCCCCGAAAGGTTGCCTTTTGATTGAGACGGCGTGCCCCCGCTGTTGACGCCGCCCTTTCCGGGCGCCATGCATCGGCCATGGCCGAATTCGCTCCCCCGCTGCTGCGTGTGCTGTCGCTGTGGCGTCCGCGTGCGCCCTGGCTGCTGGCCGGCGGAGTGATCAGCCTCGCGGCGCTGGCCAGCGGCGTCGCGCTGATGGGACTCTCCGGCGGGCTGGTGGCCGGTCTGCTCGCCGGCGGCGGCGCCGGCCTGCTCGTCGTCCCCTTCCTGCTGCGCCTCCTCGGACCGGCGCGAGTCGTGCTGCGTTACCTCGAGCGGCTGATCGGTCACGAGGCTACCTTCCGCGCCCTGGCCGATCTGCGGGTGTGGTTCTTCCGCGGGCTGACCCGTTCCGCCGCGGGGGGACTCGGGTTCCGCCGCGCCGGCGATCTGCTCGCCCGCCTGGTCGGCGATGTCGAGGCGCTCGACGGGCTCTATCTGCGCCTGCTGCTGCCGCTCGCCGGGGCGGTGCTGCTGGAGGGCGCGCTGCTGGTGCTGCTGTGGCCGCTGCATCCGCTGGTGGCCATCGCGGTGGCCACCCTGTTCGGACTGGCCGCCTTCGCGCTGCCGTTGCAGGCCGCCCGCGCTTCCTCTGCCGCGGCCGGACGCCTCACCGTCGCCCAGGCCGGACTGCGCATCGCCGCGCTCGACGCCACCACCGGGCTGCGCGAGGTGCGCGCCTTCGGCGCCGAGGGACGCATGCTCGCCCGGGTGCAGGCCCGCGAGGCCGCGCTCCTGGCGGCCCAGCGCGAGGTGGCCTGGCAGGGGGCACGGGCCACCGCCGTCGCCTTTCTCGCCGGACAGTTCGCGCTGCTGTTCCTGCTCGTGCTCGCCGCCACCCGCGAGGTGGGGCCGGCGGGAGGAATGGTGGCCGGGCTGTTCCTCGCCGTGGCCGCCTTCGAGGCGATCGCGCCGCTCGCCCGGGCCGGCATCACCGCCGGCCATGCCGCCGCCGCCGCGCGCCGCGTGATCGCCGCTGCCGAGGCTCCGCCCCCCGTCGCCGACCCCGAGCATCCCGCCGCCCCGCCGACCGGCAGCACGCTCACCTTCGAGGACGTGCGCTTCCGCTGGCGGCCCGACCGCCCCGCCGTGTTCGACGGGTTGAACCTGGAAATTCCCCATGGCGCCCGGGTCGCACTGCTGGGCCCCTCCGGCGCCGGCAAGTCTTCCCTCGCCGCCCTCGCACTCAAGGTGGCCGCCCCCCAGAGCGGGCGCGTGCTGCTCGGCGGGGCCGATCTCGCGACCCTCGATGCCGCCACCGTGCGCAGCCGCATCGCCTGGCTGTCCCAGTCCACCCACCTGTTCGACGATTCCATCCGCGCCAATCTGCTGCTCGCCCGGCCCGACGCCGACGAGGCCGCACTGTGGGCCGCCCTCGAGGCCGCCCGCCTGGCCGATTTCGTCCGCGCCCTGCCCGACGGGCTCGATACCTGGCTCGGCGAGGGCGGGGCGGGGGTTTCCGGTGGACAGGGACGACGCCTCGCCCTGGCCCGCGTGCTGCTCTCCTCCGCCCCCATCCTCATGCTCGACGAACCCTGCACCGGCCTCGACGCCGAGACCGAACGCGCCTTCATGGCCACCCTCAACGACGTGGCCCGCGGCCGCACCCTGGTGCTGATCGCCCATCGCCTCACCGGCGTCGAACGCATCGATCGCATCTGGCGCCTCTCCGCCGGCCGCGCCGTCGCCGCGGCACGGTAACAAGGCGACGTGCCGGCTCCCGGCGCGCCTGCGTGCGACGTGCCGGCGTGCCGCCGGCCGGGGCGCTGCCCCGTGCCCCGCCAGGGCGCTGCCCTGGACCTGGCAG
>CALNAL010000117.1 GCA_937874445.1 uncultured Acetobacteraceae bacterium
ATCTACACCTAAGCCTTCGTCGGCAGCGTCAGATGTGTATAAGAGACAGCCCAGACGCCTTGAAACGCCGATTGAGGGGACTGGAATGAAGCGCAGGGAATTTCTGCTGGGTGCATCCGCGGTAACCATGGTGGATGCCCTGGGCGCCCGCCGGGCCGCCGCGGCCGACGAGGTCGTCATCGGGGCGATCTATCCGATGACGGGCAATGCCGCGCAGATCGGCCTGGACGCCAAGGCGGCGCTCGAAGGCATCAGCGAGCTGATCAACGCCAGCCACGCCCCCCTGCCGATGCTGATGGGCGCCGGCGGCGGCCTGCCGGCCCTTGGCGGCGCCAAGATCCGCATCGTCATCGCCGACCACCAGAACGATCCCCAGAAGGCCCGCGCCGAGGCCGAGCGCCTCATCACGCAGGAAAAGGTGCCGGTGCTGATCGGCAGCTACACCTCGGCCACCGCCGCCACCATCAGCCAGATCGCCGAGCGCTACGAGGTCCCCTATCTGGCCATGGACAACTCCTCGCCCAGCCTGAGCCAGCGCGGGCTGAAGTGGTTCTTCCGCACCTCGCCGCACGACGTCATGTTCACCGAGGCGATGTTCGCCTTCTTCAAGGACATCGGCGAAAAGACCGGCAAGCCGGTGAAAAGCATCGGCTTGATCTACGAGGATTCGATCTTCGGCGCGGATTCGAGCAACGTGCAGCGCGACCTCGCCAAGAAGGCGGGCATCAAGGTGGTGGCCGACATCAAGTACCGCGCCAACTCCCCCTCGCTCTCCACCGAGGCGCAGCGCATCAAGGCGGCCGCGCCCGATGTGCTGATGCCCTCCTCCTACACCAACGACGCGATCCTGCTGCTGCGCGCGATGAACGAGATCGGCTATAAGCCGCCGGCCATCATGGCGCAGGCCGCGGGCTTCCAGGAGCAGGACTTCATCAAGGCGAGCGGTGCGCTGGCCGACGGCGTGTGCAGCCGTTCCTCCTACGCGCAGGATGCCGTCAAGACGCGCCCGGCCATTCCGGCTGCGAACGAATCCTACCGCAAGCGCAGCGGCAAGGACCTCAACGACAACACCGCCCGCCAGGTCACCGCGGTCACGGTGCTGGCCGATGCCATCAACCGCGCTGGCGCGGCCAAGCCGGAGGCGATCCGCCAGGCGCTGGTGGCCACCGAGGTTCCCGGCGAGAAGCTGATCGTGCCGTGGAAGGGCGTGAAGTTCGACGCCACCGGCCAGAACATCTGGGCCACCCCGGTCATCCAGCAGCTCGAAGGCGGCGTCTACAAGACGGTCTATCCTTTCGATATCGCGACGGTTGACGCCAAGTGGAACGTCGGCGGCTGAGACGGAGGTGACAGCCGACATCCTTCTGCAGGCCGTCATCGGCGGCCTGCTCATGGGGTTGATCTACGCGCTGGTTGCCGCGGGACTCAGCCTCATCTTCGGCCTGATGGACGTGGTGAACTTCGCCCACGGCGAGCTGCTGATGGTCGCGATGTTCGCCACCTTCAGCCTCTGGCAGCTCACCGGGCTCGACCCGCTGATGGTGCTGCCTCTGGTGGTGGTGCTGATGTTCGCGCTGGGCGTCGCGATCTATCACGGGCTGATCGCACGGGCGCTGACGGTGCAGTTCAACCGCGGCATGGTACAGATCTTCGTCACCTTCGGGTTGGGGATCTTCATCCGCGGCCTGGCACAGTTCTTCTACGGCGGCGAATTCCGCTCGATCACCGGGGGGATGGTGGCCAACCGCACGGTGCAGATGGCGGGAATCTACGTGCCGCTGCCTCAGTTCGCGGCGAGCCTGGTCTGCCTCGGCGCCTTCGCGCTGCTGCTGGTCATCAGCCGCACCGAGTTCGGACGCGCCCTGGAAGCGACCCGCGAGGACCGCGATGCCGTGGCGCTGATCGGCATCAACCGCGACCACATCTTCGCCATCGGCTGGGGACTGGGCGCGGCGACGGTGGGCATCGCCGGCGTGATGCTGGCCACCTTCTACTACGTCTCGCCCAACGTCGGGGCCAACTTCGCCACCATCGCCTATGTCACCGTGGCGCTGGGCGGTTTCGGCAGCCTCGGCGGCGCGCTGGTGGCGGGGCTGCTGATCGGCGAGATCGAGGCGCTGACGGCCCTGGTGCTGGAACCCTCGCTCAAGCAGGTGGGCATGTTCGTCGTTTATCTCGCCGTGGTCCTGTTCCGCCCGCGCGGCCTGTTCGGGAGACTCTGATGGAAGCGATTCCCGACAACGCGATCACGCGCCGGCGCCGCAACGAATTGCGGTGCGCGCTCGCGGTCCTGGTGGTGCTGGCGATCCTGCCGCTGCCGATTTCCGATGTCTACACGCAGAACCTCATCATCCTCACCCTCTTCTATGCCGGACTGTCGCAGGCGTGGAACATCCTCGGCGGCACCTGCGGGCAGATCAGCCTGGGGCACGCCTTCTATTTCGGTGTCGGCGCCTACACCTCCACGATGCTGTTCACCCACCTCGGCATCCCGCCCACGCTGGGGATGTTCGCGGGCGGCGCGATGGGCGGCCTGATGGCGCTGCTGATCGGCTGGCCGTGCTTCCGTCTTTCCGGACACTACTACGTCATCGCAACGTTCGTGGTCGGCGAGATCGGCTCGCTGCTGTTCCTCAACTGGGACTGGATCGGCGGGGCCTCGGGCCTCTACATCCCCTTCCACGGCGAGTCCTGGATCAACCTGCAGTTCCGCACGGCCAAGTTGCCGTGGCACTACCTGTTCCTCACCTTCGCCGCCGCCACCTGGCTCGTCGCCTGGCTGATCGACGGTTCGCGCTGGGGCTTCGCCTGGCGGGCGGTGCGCGACGACGTGGTGGCCGCCCGCTCCCTCGGGGTCTCGGTGTTCCGCTCGAAGATGGCGGCGGCGGTCATCAGCGGATTCTTCACCGGCCTGGGCGGTGCGCTCTACGGGCAGTTCGTCGGCTACATCGATCCCGACAGCATGATGACGGGAAGCCTCTCCGTGCTGATCTCGCTGCCCGCGGTGCTGGGCGGCGTGGGAACGCTGTGGGGGCCGGTGGTAGGCGCGGCGATTCTCATTCCGGTTCGAGAACTTTCAAGCACCTTCCTCGGTGGCTCCGGGCGCGGCGTGGACCTGATGCTCTACGGCGCGATGATCGTGCTGGTGGCGCTGGCCCGGCCGCAGGGTCTGGTGAGCCTGCTCGCCCTGGTGCGCGGAGGCCGCAATGCCCGCACTGCTTGAGATCGACCACCTCTCCAAGGCGTTCGGCGGCGTCGCGGCCAATGTCGATATCAGCTTCGACGTGGAGCAAGGCGAGATTCTCGGCCTGCTCGGCCCCAACGGCGCGGGCAAGACCTCGCTGTTCAACTCCATCTCCGGCGAGGTCACGCCCGACGAGGGCGAGATCCGCCTCGACGGGCGGCGCATCTCCGGCCTCGGCCCGGTGGCCTGCGCCGAGGCGGGCATCGCGCGGACCTTCCAGGTGGTGCGCAGTTTCGATTCCATGACGGTGCTGGAGAACGTCATGGTGGGGGCCTTCTCGCGCCACCCCGGCACGCATGCGGCGATGCGGGCGGCCACCGATGTGCTCACCTTCTGCAACCTTCTCGAACGCGCCGACCGCCCGGCCCACGCGCTGAGTCCGCCCGAGAAACGCCGCCTGGAGGTCGCGCGCGCGCTGGCCATCGAGCCCCGCATCATCCTGCTCGACGAGATGCTGACCGGCCTCACCCCCACCGAGGCGCAGGAAGGCGTGGCCCTGGTGCGCAAGGTCCAGGCACGCGGCATCACCATCCTCATGGTGGAGCACGTGATGGAGGTGGTGCTGCCGCTGGTGTCGCGTGCGGTGGTGCTCGATCTCGGCAAGGTTCTGACCATCGGCACCCCGGAGGAGATCGTGCACGATCCCGAGGTGATCCGGGCCTATCTCGGAGAGAAATATGCTCCGGCTGCATGACGTCTCGGCAAGCTATCGCGGTCTCAAGGCGCTGCAGGGCGTCAGCATGGATGTCGGCAAGGGCGAGGTGGTGGCCGTGGTCGGCGCCAATGGCGCGGGAAAATCCACGCTGCTGCGCGCCATCGCCGGGCAGGTCGCCACGACCGGCAGCATCGAATTCGATGGGGAATCCCTCGCCCATGTGCCCGCGCACATGGTCACGCGCCGCGGCATCAGCCTGGTGCCCGAGGGGCGCCGCCTGTTCCCCCGCCTGTCGGTGGAGGACAACCTCCGGCTCGGTGCCTATTCGAAACGGGGAGACTTCGATCGTTTCGCCCCGCTGGAGCTGGTGTTTTCGCTGTTCCCCCGCCTGCGCGAGCGGCTGATGCAGCGGGCCGGCACGCTTTCGGGCGGCGAGCAGCAGATGCTGGCGATCGGCCGCGCGCTGATGACCCAGCCCCGCCTGCTGATGCTCGACGAGCCGAGCCAGGGCATCATGCCCAAGCTGGTGGACGACATCTTCAAGGCCATCCTGCGCATCCGCCGTCTCGACGTGACAATCCTTCTGGTCGAGCAACGTCTTGCGGAGTCGCTGGAAATCGCCGATCGCGCCTACGTTTTGCAGACGGGACGCGTGGTGATGTCGGGGCCGGCCAAACAGATCGCCGCCGATGCCGCGGTGCGCCAGGCCTATCTGGGGATGTGAGGAAATGACCATGACAAATCAGCCGACCCGCCGCATGGCCGGTCTCGCCGCCGGAGCCGCCGCCCTGGCCGCCCCGGCCCTGCTGCTCGGCCGCAGCGCCCACGCCGAGGGCTCGGAAAGCACCTTCGAGCGCATCCAGCGCACCAAGGTGGTGCGCGTCGCGGCCCTCACCGGCGAGGCGCCCTACTTCTTCAAGGACCTCGCCACCGGCGCGTGGAGCGGCGCCTCGGTGGACATGGTCAAGAACGTCGCCGCCATCTGGGACGCCAAGGTGGAATACGTCCCCTCCACCTACGGCAATTCGGTGATGGACCTGCAGTCGGGCAAGGTGGACATCGGCTTCTCGCTCAATCCCACGCCGCAGCGGGCCCTTTCCATCGGCTTCACCCGGCCGATGATCACCCATCCCTTCGGGGCCATCTGCCGCAAGGGCTTCGAGCCGAAGAGCTGGGACGACCTCAACAAGCCCGAGGTGCGCATCGTGACCGACCTCGGCTCGACCAACGAGGTGGCGGCCCGGCGTTTCGCCCCCAATGCCAAGATCACCTCGTTGCAGAATCGGGACGATGCCATCCTCGCCCTGCAGTCCGGCCGCGCCGATGCCGACGTGGTGGCGGCGATGCTCGGCATCACCGCGCTCGCCAAGAATCCCGCCCTGGGAAAGTTCATCATCCCCACCGGCCCCGTGGTGTCGCTGCCCAGCTCGATCGGGGTGCGTCGCGAGCCCGACACGCGCTTCCGCGAGGTGCTCGATGCCTGGCTGCTGATGAACACCGGCATCGGCCAGATCCGCGAGTGGATGATCAACGGCATCCTGCACTCCGGCGCACACCGCGAGGACATCCCGCCCGAGCTGACCTTCTAAGGCGAACCGAAGAAAGCCGATGGACTACCAATGGAGTTTCGGGTTCCTCTGGCACTACTCCTGGCTCTTCGTGCGGGGAGTGGAGATCACGCTGGCCTACACCGCGGGCACCATCGCGGCCGGGCTGCTGGTGGGGCTGGTGGTCGGCATGGGCCGGCTGCTGCCCTCGAAGCTCGCCAACGCTCCGCTGGTGGCCTTCATCGAGCTGTTCCGCTGCACGCCGCTGCTGGTGCAGCTGGTGTGGTTCTACTACGCGCTGCCGGTGCTGACGGGAGTGCAGGTGCCGGCCGCCGCCGCCTCGGCGCTGGTGCTCACCTGCTACACCGCGGCCTTCTACGCCGAGATATTCCGTGGCGGCATCATCTCGGTCGAGCGCGGCCAGTGGGATGCCGCCCGCGCACTCGGCCTGCCCTGGTGGAAGTTGATGCGCCTGGTGATCCTGCCCCAGGCGGTGCGCCGCATGGTGCCGCCCTTCATCAACCAGTCGGTGATCCAGCTGAAGAACACCTCGCTGGTCTCGACCATTGCGGTCCCGGACCTTCTCTACCAGGGCCAGCTCATCACCTCCGACACCTATCGCCCGCTGGAGACCTACACCCTGGTGGCGGTGATCTATTTCGCCCTGCTGCTGCCGATGACCTGGCTCGCCCAGCGCTGGGAAAAACGGCTCGCGGCCCGGTAATGCCGGGTCGCGATAGCAAGGAAGGGTTCTCCTTTCGGGAAAGGAGAACCAGGAAAGCTTTGTTCCTTTGGCTCCGCGCCTGTGTCATGCGCGGAGCCAAACGGGGAAAAGTCCTTTTTGCTTCCCTTACCGACCCCGTGCTCAGTCATTCCGGGGCAGGATCTGTTCGGCGAGGGTGGCGAACCAGCTTGCCCCCAGCGGCAGGATGGCATCGTTGAAGTTGAAGCGCGGATGGTGCGCCTGGGCATCGCAGCCGGTCTGTGCGCCGAGCCACAGATAGGCGCCGGGCTTCTTCTCCAGCATGTAGGCGAAATCCTCGCCGCCCATGGTCGGATGCGCGGCCTCGCTCACGCGGGCCCGGCCCACCACGGCCTCGGCCGCGCGCACCGCGAGCGCGGTGGAGTCCGCCTCGTTGACAGTGGCCGGATAGGTACGGTCGAAGACCACCTCGGCCTTGGCCCCGAAGCCTTCGGCCACGCCGCGGGCGATGCGCGCAACCCCCGCCTCGAGCAGCGCGCCCACCTCGGGCGTGAACCACCGTGCGGTGCCGAGCATTTTCACCTGCTCGGGAATCACGTTGTAGATCCGCCCGCCCTGGATCGAGCCGATCGTCACCACCGCGCTCGCCGTCGGATCGAGGTTGCGCGAGACCAGGGTCTGCAGCGCCGAGACGATGGCCGCCGCGACCACCACAGGATCGATGCCGGCATCGGGATGCGCCCCGTGTGCACCGCGCCCGGTGACGACGATCTCGATGTTGGCCACGGCCGCCATGATCGGCCCGACCCGCCACTGGAACACGCCCTCCGGCGCGGCAGTCCAGTTGTGCAGCCCGAAGATGCGCTCGACGGGGCAGCGCTCGAACAGGCCGTCTTCCACCATCACCTTGCCGCCCGCGAAATTCTCCTCGGCGGGCTGGAAGATCACGTAGACGTCGCCTGCAAAGTTGCGCGTCTCGGCGAGGTAGCGCGCGGCGCCGAGCAGCATCGCGGTGTGGCCGTCGTGGCCGCAGGCGTGCATCACGCCGGGGGTCTCCGAGGCGTACTCCACCCCTGTCTCTTATACACATCTGACGCTGCCC
>CALNAL010000118.1 GCA_937874445.1 uncultured Acetobacteraceae bacterium
GGCTTCTTTTCCTCAAGGAAAAAGAAGCGACAAGGGCTTTGTCCATTCGGCTCCGCACGGGGGCCGGGGGCGGGGCTTCACGAACAAAACATCCCCGGTTCTTCTTTCGCGAAAGAAGAACGCCCGGACTACTCCTTAAGGCTCTGGTCCTTAAGGCTCTGGTCCGGGGCCAGACCGAGACACGTCCGGCGCCCGCGGGTTTCCCCGCCGGGCCGCCGGGCCGGAGGGATTCAGACCGACTTCTTCAGCGTGGGAGAGGCCTTGAAGCGGACGGTCTTGCCGGCCTTCACCTTGATATGCTCGCCGGTACGGGGGTTAAGTCCCTTGCGGGCCTTGGTCTTGCGCACGATGAAGGTGCCGAAGCTGGGCAGCGTGAAGCGGCCGGTCTTCTTGAGTTCCTTGACGATCGCCGCCATCAGGTCGCCGGCGGCGCGATTCGCGGCCGTGCCGGTCAGGGTTGCCGAATCCTGGATGACCTTGGCGATGAAGGCTTTCGACATGCGATCCTGTTTCCTTCCTCTGGAGACTGCGGATGACGGGTGGGCCGGAATGCGTTCGTTGAACTTCAGCCTCGTAACAGGGGAATCTTGAACGCGCAAAAGATTTCTTGGGAGGTACCTGCGGAAATGGAATTTCGCTCTGCCCGGCTGCAACCTTTCCTGTCTGGCCGGGGTGCCGCCGACCCGGTCGTTGCCACTTCCGACGTTCGCTCCGTCTTGCAAAAGCCGAGAAGATAGCTGATGAATTCCGGGATTCTCCACCTCTCCTCCGGGGGCGGCGCCGCCCCGCCCCGCGCTGCTGGCCGGGCAGTTCCGCGGCCTGTCCCGGCGGCCACGCGCGCGTTCTCCCCGGCCCCCGGGACCGCCCCTGTTCCGCGACTCGAGCAGGGCATGCCTGCATCGTTTCCGGTGTGCCGCGGCGATCTTCCGCGGGCCGCCCTTTCGGAGTCTGCCGCATGATGATCCTCATCGCCCCTCGCCTGTTCGATGGCGAAACATTCAGCGAGAACGTCGCCGTGCAGATCGAGGGCGACCGCATCGCCGCGGTCCTCCCCGCCGACACTCTTCCTCCAGACCTCGGGCGTCATGTCCTTCCCGAGGGCTCTCTGCTCGCCCCCGGGCTGATCGACATCCAGGTCAACGGCGGCGGCGGCCTGCTGCTCAACGATTCCCCCACGCCGGAAACCCTGGCGGGCATCGCCGCGGCGCATCTGCGCTACGGCAGCACCTCCATCCTGCCCACGCTGATCAGCGGCAACGCCGCCCTGCGTGCCGCCGCCCTGGCCGCCACCCGCGCCGCCCTGGCCGCCGGCACCCCCGGCGTGGCCGGCCTGCACATCGAGGGGCCGTTCCTCTCGCCGGCACGCCACGGCATCCACCCCGCCAGCGCGATGGTCCTGCCCACCGAGGCCGATCTCGAATCCCTCTGCGCCCCCTTCCCGGCGCCGCTGCTGGTCACCCTGGCGCCGGAGCGCGTGCCCTCGGCCGCCGTCGCCCGGCTGGTCGCCGCCGGACGGATCGTCTTCGCCGGCCACACCGACGCCGACTGCGCCACCGCCTCCGCCGCCTTCGCCGCCGGCGTGCGGGGGGTGACGCACCTCTTCAACGCGATGTCGCCCTTCGCCCATCGCGCTCCCGGCACGGTCGGCGCCGCGCTGGACTGCCCCGGCGCCTATGCCGGACTGATCGCCGACGGCGCGCACGTCCATCCGGCGGCGGTGCGCCTGGCCTTCGCCGCGAAGGGACCGGGACGCATCTGCCTGGTTTCCGACGCCCAGCCGCCGGCAGCCTCCACCCTCACCGGCTTCACCCTCAACGGCCAGCGCATCGAACTGCGCGACGGCCGGCTGGTGGATTCCTCGGGCACCCTGGCCGGCGCCCATCTCACCCTCGCCGAGTGCGTCCGCCACGCGGTGCGGAGCATCGGCCTGTCCCTGCCGGCGGCCCTGCGCAGCGCCACCGCCACCCCCGCCGAGGCGGTGGGCCTGGCCGACCGCGGCCATATCGCCCCGGGCCTGCGCGCCGATCTCGTCGCCTTCGATTCCGATCTGCGGGTGCATGGCGTCTGGCACGCGGGCACACCGGTTCCGGGCGCAGGGGCGCAAGAGTAGGGAAGCAAGGACTTCTTTTTCTGAAGAAAAAGAAGCAAAAAAGACTTTTTGGAGGGCGTGCGTCGGCGGATTTTGGAGAATTACAACAACAATAAAATGGAAACGATTATTTAATTATACACCACATCGCGGGGTGAATTTTTCATTTCGAATTAGGCACAAACGCATCGCCGACGCTCCGACCATTCCGGATGGCGTGCGAGCCGACCGGCATGACATGAATCCTTCACACAGGCGCCGCGTCCGACCGTTGCCGGGGCCGCCCGGGCATGCCTATACCCCGGATTCTCCGCCGCCGGAGCCAACCGGAAGGACCGCCATGCCCCTGATCTCCCGTCGCCCCCTGCTCGCCGGGGCTGCCAGCCTCGGCCTGCTGCCCCGCCTCGCGCGTGCCCAGGCCGGTGGTGCGCGTCCCTCGATCACCGTGGCGGTGCAGAAGATCGCCAACACCGACACGCTCGACCCGATGCGCGAGCAGTCCTCCAACGCCTCGGAACGCTGGATGGGGCTGATCCTGGAGAACCTCATTCTGCGCAACCAGCAGGGCCATCTCGAGCGCATGCCGGGGCTGGCCACCGCCTGGAAGCGCCGCGACGAGAGGACGGTGGAGCTGACCCTGCGCGAGGGCGTGAAGCTGCACAACGGCGACACCCTCACCGCCGAGGACGTGGCCTTTTCCTTCGGCCCCGAGCGCATGTTCGGCCCCGACCTGCCGGCCGACATCCGCGCCGTGGCGCACCGCTACTGGCCAGCGCTCGATCGCGTCGAGATCGTCGATGCCCGCACCGTCCGCTTCGTCAACAAGACCCCCGACCTGACGATGGAGGGCCGCATCGCCGCCGGCGGCAGCCAGATCGTCTCGCGCCGCGCCTGGCTGGAGGCGGGCTCGTGGCAGGCCAACAGCCGCCTGGCGGTGGGCACCGGCCCCTACAGGCTGGTGGCCTTCAAGCCCGACCAGTCGCTCACGCTGGCGGCGCACGACGAATACTGGGGCGGGCGGCCGCCGCTGGCCGCCATCCGCATCCTGGAGATTCCCGAGACCGCCTCGCGCATCAACGGCCTGCTGGCCGGCGAATACGACTTCGCCGCCGACATCCCCCCCGACCAGATCGGCCAGATCGAGAAGAACCCGCGCTTCGAGGTGCAGGGCGGCCTGGTGCTCAACCACCGCATCCTCGCCTTCGACAAGCATCACCCCGCGCTCGCCGATCCGCGGGTGCGCCTGGCCATGGCCCACGCCATCGACGGGCAGGCCATCGTCGATGCGCTCTGGGCCGGCCGCTCGCGCGTGCCGCCGGGATTGCAGTGGGAATTCTACGGCGACATGTTCGTCAAGGACTGGACCGTCCCGCCCTACGACCCCGACCGCGCCCGGGCCCTGCTCAAGGAGGCCGGCTACAAGGGCGAGCCGATCGCCTACCGCGTGCGCAACGAATACTATCTCGCCGAGCTGGCCACCGCCCAGCTCATCACCGAGCTGTGGAAGCAGGTCGGCCTGAACATCGCCATCGAGGTCAAGGAGAACTGGGCCCAGGTGCTCGACAAGACCAACCGCGGCGTGCGCGACTGGTCCAACACCCCGACCTTCGACGATCCGGTCTCCTCCATCGTCAACCAGCACGGCCCGCACGGGGCGCAGCAGACCAACGGGGAGTGGACCAACGAGGAGATGAACCGCCTCTCCCCCGAGCTGGAATCCAGCACCGATCCCGCCCGCCGCAAGGCCATCTTCGCGCGCATGCTGCAGATCTGCGAGCGCGAGGACCCCGCCTATATCGTGCTGCACCAGAACGCCACCTTCACCGCCAAGCGCAAGGACCTGCCCTGGCGCGCGCCGCCCAGCTTCTTCCTCGACTTCTCGCCGCGGAACTGGGGGTAGCCGGCCGGGCGCCTCGCCCGCCGGCCGGCGGGGGCAGAGCGGAGATCAGTGGGGGTATTCGGTGTTGTCGATATCCTCGATCTCGGTGCGCCACGCCTCGCTGGCGGGGCCGGTCTTGGTGAACAGCACCGCCGAGCCCTCGAAGCCGGCAGCCATTTCGGCCTTCTGCTTGTCCATCGAGAAATAGAGCGGCAGGATGAATTGCGGCCGGTCCATCGCCGTGGCGAGGATGCGGAATCCCGTGCGGGCGTTGAACAGCGCTTTCCAGGCGTTGTCGGAATAGCGCCAGAAATCCCAGGGCAGGTCGTGCATCCCCAGCGTCTGGTGGGTGAAGACGAATCCCATGCCGCCGGTCTTCATCACCTTGTTCATTTCGAGCACCACCTTCCACGGCATCATCAGGTGCTCGAAGACGCTGACGGAGAAGGTGGCGTCGAAGTGTTCGGGGGGGAAGTAGCGCGAGAGCTTGTGGGCGTCGCCGACCACATCGACGTTCTGGCCCTCGACGATGTCGAGCACGGTCACGTCGCAGTCGGGGAACATCCGGCTGCGGTCCACACCGCTGCGGTCGCGCCCGCCGATGTCGAGCAGGCGGCAGGGCTTGGGCAGCTTTTCGCGGAACTGCGGGATCAGCGCATTGGTGACGCCGCGATTGAGCGACTGGGTGGTCAGGGTCAGCAGCAGCACCTGCACCAGGCGTCCGGAATCGGTGGTGAAGCAGAGCACGGTGTCGGGGTCGAAATCGGCATGGGTGCGCAGGATCTGCAGCTCGAAGCCCTTGTCCGGCCCGAAGGCGGCCACCCCCGCGTGGGGCAGCCCGACGTGGGTGTCCTGCGCAATCAGGCCGGAGCAGGAAAGCGAGACCCGCGCCAGCTTCTCGGTGGGATGGTGGAACCAGCCGCGCACGAAGATGCTGCTGAACAGCTTGGTGGCGCAGTCGATGTCGAAGAGACAGCCGTCCTGCTGCACGATAGGAGCCTCCGCTGGAAATCGGCGGGACCATAAAACAGATCCCGCGCCGGCGGAATCGACTGATCGGGTGAATCTGCCCGGGGCGCTGCGTCCGGCGGCCCCCCGGTCACGAAGAAGTGACGGGCCGGCCGGGGCCGGGAGCGGGGGGGCAGGGGACTGCAACCGGTTTCCGGAAAGGCTGTTTCGCGGGGAATCCTTGAAAATCGAGACGGAACATACAGATAGAACATCTTGATCGGTTGCGACGAAAAAGACGACGTGCCGGGCAGGGGATTGCTTGAGCGGCGCCAATTTCGTTACGACGAATTGCAGTTCTATTGGATTTTCAACCAGAAACGACGTCAGATCGACAATACGGAGGCCACCATGTCTTATGCAACGATCAATCCCTATACCGGCGAACTCCTCAAGAGCTTCCCCGATGCCACCGACACCGAAGTGGATGCAGCCGTCACCCAGGCCCACGAGGCCTTCCTCTCCTGGAAGGAGACCCCCTTCGCCACCCGCGCCAAGGTGATGCAGAAGGCCGCCGACCTGCTGCGCCGCGACTGCCCGCGCTATGCCAAGCTGCTCACCCTGGAGATGGGCAAGGTGCTGGCCGAGGCCAAGGCGGAGGTGGAACTCTCCGCGCAGATCCTCGAATACTACGCCAAATATGCCGAGAAGCTGCTGGCGCCGGAGACGCTGCCGGTGTCCAATCCCGCCGAGGGGCGCGCGGTGCTGGTGCACGAGCCGCTGGGTGTTCTGCTGTGCATCGAGCCGTGGAACTTCCCCTACTACCAGATTGCCCGCATCATTGCGCCGCAGCTGTCGGCGGGAAACACGATGCTGCTCAAGCACGCCTCCAACGTGCCGCAGAGCGCGGCCGCCTTCGAGGCGCTGATGCTGGAGGCCGGGCTGCCGAAGGGGGCCTTCACCAACCTCTACGCCACGCGCTCGCAGATCGCGCGCATCATTGCCGACCCGCGGGTGTGCGGGGTGGCGCTGACCGGTTCGGAGGGAGCGGGCGGCGATGTGGCGGCGCAGGCCGGCAAGGCGCTGAAGAAGTCCACGCTGGAGCTGGGCGGGGCGGATGCCTTCGTGGTGCTGGCCGACGCCGACCTGGAGAAGACGGTGAAGTGGGCGGTGTTCGGACGCCACTGGAACGGGGGGCAGGTGTGCGTGTCCTCCAAGCGCATGATCCTTGTTGATGCCATCTACGACAAGTTCCTGGCGGCGTACACCCAGGGGGTGGCGGCGCTGAAGGCGGGCGACCCGATGGACCCGGCGACCACCCTGGCGCCGCTGTCGTCGCAGAAAGCGGCGGACGAGCTGAAGGAGAAGATCCGCCAGGCGGTGGCACACGGGGCGACCGCCACCGAGGTGGGGCCGAAGGTGCCGAGCCGGGGGGCGTTCGTGCAGCCGACCATCCTGACCAACGTGACCCCCGACAATCCGGCCTACGCGCAGGAGATGTTCGGACCGGTGTCGATGATCCTGCGTGCCAAGGACGAGGACGACGCGGTGCGCATCGCCAACGATTCGCCCTTCGGCCTCGGCGGTTCGGTGTTCACCCGTGACGAGGCGCGCGGCGAGAAGGTGGCGCGGCGCATCTCGACGGGGATGGTGTTCGTCAACCATCCGACCATGGTGAAGGCCGACCTGCCCTTCGGCGGCGTCCGTCGCTCCGGCTACGGGCGCGAGCTGCTCGGCCTCGGGTTGAAGGAATTTGTAAACCACAAGCTGGTTGACGTGGTGGACATCGACGCCGAGTTCTAGGGGGTCTGCAACCCGGGATTGTGCCTGGCCCATCCGGGCACGCCCGGGGCGCGTTCTGAGGCGGGGGGAATATTCCCCCCGCCTTTTTTTATGTCCTCCAGGAGCGATACAGAAAGGACCTTCTTTTTCTGAAGAAAAAGAAGCAAAAAGACTTTTGTTCTATAAGAATCAGCACTGATCCCGGCCGTGGAACCAATGAATGAAAATTTCTTGGTTCTTCTTTTTAAAGAAGAACTGCTTTCTTCCTGCCCGGCTAGCGGCGCGCCCGTGCGTGCGGGCAGGGCCGGCCGAGGTCGCAGGCGGTCAGCTCGGCGAGCAGCGACCACACGCGGGCCGGGTGCATCACCGGCTCGTCCGGGTCATTGAGCAGCCGGTCGAGTTCGGCGAGCCGGCGGGATTGCGGATCTTCGGAATCGCGGGCTTCGGGCATCGGGTCGTCCCCCTGCTTGGCTTCCCCGGAGAGGGATCAGGGCCGGCAAACATGGCAATCCGATGACGGCTTCACGCCTCCTGTGGCGGACGGGCGGGCAGGCGGGGGG
>CALNAL010000119.1 GCA_937874445.1 uncultured Acetobacteraceae bacterium
GCGCCGCCCAACCCCCTGGCCCCGCTGCGCGTGCTGATCGTCGAGGACAGCGCCACTGTCGCCGTGGCCATTTCCATCGCGCTCAATAACGACAATATGCGGACCCGCATCGCCGCCACCGGCAGCGAGGGACTGGCGGCGTGCGAGAGCTTCCACCCGGATATCGTGCTGCTCGACCTCGAGCTGCCCGACGTCAACGGCATGGAGCTGCTGGGCCACTTCGCCGCCATGCCCGGACGCGGCGTGATCGTGGTGACCGTCTCGGGGGCGGAGGCACAGCGCATCGCCGGGCTGGAACACGGCGCCGACGACTACATCGTCAAGCCCGCCCCGCTGCGCGAACTCGCCGCCCGTATCCGCGCCGTGCACCGCCGCCTGGCCCGCGCCGCGCCGCCCTCCGGCGAATCGGCCTCTCCCGCGGCAGATGCCCGCACGGACGCCGAGGCGTTCGTGCTGTTCGACATCGCCCGCCGCCAGATGCTCGACCACGACGGCAAGACCATCCCGCTGACCGAGGCCGAGGCCGCCACGCTGCAGGCCCTGCTGGAGGCGCAGGGCGAGGCCGTGTCGCGCGCGCGCCTCTCCGAGGTGGCGCTCAAGCGCGCACTGCATGCCGAGGATCGCAGCGTCGATCAGATCGTGCTCAAGCTGCGCCGCAAGATCGCGACCGTCGCGGCCTCCGAACGCGTCATCCTCTCGATGCGGCGGCTGGGCTACGTCATCCCGCTGCCCTGCCCCATCCGCATGCGCCAGCCGTAGGAACACGGGCGCGGAAGGCCGGTCCCAGGAATAGACAGGACCGATCGGGAAGGAGGGCGAGAGGCCGAGGCCGCGGGCGAGCGTCGCGTCCGGGCTGCCGTCGGGACGCGCCGCGGCAACGGAGAGGCAGGAACGCATGTCGGTGATCTGGCTGAACGGAACGATCGGTTCGGGCAAGACCGCCGTCGGGAAGGAAGTCGCGCGCCTGCTTCCGGGGGCACGCTTCCTGGACGGCGATGACTATGCGGGGCCCGCGGGCCTTCCCAACGCCCGGCGCTGGCGCATGGCCGTCGAGGCCCTGCTCCGGGCGATCCTCCGGCGGGGGGCCTGCAGGACGCTGGTTGTCGCCTATCCTCTCGACGGCGCGACCTGCCGCCGCCTGCGGGCCGCCTGCGCAACCGCGCGGCGCGGTCTTCTGATCGCCAATCTGGCGCCCCCGTTGCGCCTGACCCTCCAGGGACGCGGCGGACGAACCCTGACTGCGTGGGAGCGCGCGCGACTCCGGGCCATGCGCTCGGAGGGATATCATCGCAGACCCTTTGCGACGGTGACCCTCCCGAACGCCCAACCTCCCGCCGCCCGAACCGCGCGGCAGCTCATCCGCCTTTTTCAGGCCATGCCCCGCTGAGCGCGGCTCCGGCGCGACCGGCGGGGCATGCGGATTACGATCGGCTCTCGTGTCCTGCCCGAAAAAACAAAATGCTCTAGGCCAGCGGGGCGCAGGCGCGCTCCAGCCAGGCCCGGGTGGCGGGATCGACCTTGCCGCCCACCCGCGCCAGCACCTGGCGATGGTAGGCGTCGACCCAGGCGATCTCCTCCGGCGCCAGCAGCGCGGGCTCGATCAGCGCCCGGTCGAAGGGGGTGAAGGTCAGGGTCTCGAAGGCCAGGAACGGCCGGGTCGCGCCCGGCAGGGCCGCGGGGATCACCATCAGCAGGTTTTCCAGGCGGATGCCGTGGCTGCCGCCCACGTAGTAGCCGGGCTCGTCGGAGAGGATCATGCCGGCCGCCAGCGGCACCAGCGATGCCGCCTTGGAAATGCGGCACGGCCCCTCGTGCACCGAGAGATACGAGCCCACGCCGTGGCCGGTGCCATGGTCGAAATCCAGCCCCGCCCGCCACAGCGGCGCGCGGGCCACCGCGTCGATCTGCAGCCCGGAGGTGCCCTGCGGAAAGACCACCGTGGCCAGCGCGATGTGGCCCTGCAGCACCCGCGTGGCCTGGGCGCGGATCTCGTCCGGGGCGGCTCCGGGGCCGGTCCAGATGGTGCGGGTGACATCGGTGGTGCCGAAGGCGTACTGCGCGCCGGCATCCACCAGGAAGGTCTCGCCCGGCGCCACCGCGCGGTTGCTCTCGGGGGTGACGTGGTAGTGGTTGATCGCCGCGTGCTCGCCCGTGCCGGGAATAGTCTCGAAGCTCTCGCCGAGGAAGTCGGGGTCCTCCGCGCGCAGGGCGTGCAGGCGCGCGGCCGCATCGGCCTCGGTGATGTGCCCCGCCCCCTCTTTCACAACCTGGGCCAGCCAGGCGTAGAAGCGCGCCAGGGCCACCGCGTCATGGGCATGGGCCTCGCGGGCCCCCTGCTGCTCCACGGCGTTCTTGGCGGCCTTGGGCAGGGCGCAGGGGTCGGGCGCAGGGCAGACCTCGGCACCAGCCGTCCGCAGGGTCTGGGCGAACCACACCGGGGCGGTGGACGGGTCCACCCGCACCCGCCGGCCAGCCAGCCCCGCCAGCGCAGTCCCCAGCGCCGCGCGGTCGGAGAGCGCCACCTCGTTGCCCAGCCAGGCACGGGTGTCCGCCGGCAGCTTGCGCGGGTCCATGAACAGCGCGGCCCGTCCGGTGTCGTAGAGCAGCGCGAAGCCCAGGGCGAAGGGGGTGAAGGGCACGTCGTCGCCGCGGATGTTGAACAGCCAGGCGATCGAGGCCGGGTCGGTGAGCACCGCGGCCTCCTGGCCGGCGGCGCGCAGGGCGGCGCCCAGCGCGGTACGCTTGTCGGCGCTGGTGCGGCCGGAGAAGGTCAGCGGATGCGGCCGCGCCGGAGCCAGCGGCGGGGCGGGACGGTCGGACCACACCGCGTCGATCGGGTTGGCGGCGAGCGGCACCATGGTCAGCCCCGCATCGAGATAGCGGCCAAGCTCGTTCTCGCTGAGCAGCAGCGGGTCGTAGCCGATGCGCGTGCCGGCGGGCACGGCCGCGGCGAGCCACAGGTACGGGGGCTCGTCGATCAGGTGGTGGCGCTCCCACTGGGCCGGATCGGTCTGCTCGGCGACCTGGAGCACGTAGCGTCCGTCCACGAAAATGGCGGCGCGGTTGGGCAGCACCAGCGCCACTCCGGCACTGCCGGTGAAGCCGCTCAGCCAGGCCAGGCGCTCGGCGGCGGGGGGGACGTATTCGCCCAGATGCTCGTCGGCGCGCGGAACCATCAGCCCGCCCAGTCCGAGGCGGCTAACTTCCTGACGCAAAACGGAAAGATGGGATTCAGGCATCTGTGGCACTTCCTGGCTAGATTAATGGTTTATTCATGGCAAAGCCCCAAGACCGGCGCCTCATGCATGGCTGGATGGGGGTCTTGGCACCCACATCGTGAGAGAAACGGAGTATATTAATCATCAACTACAAGACGGTGCCAGAGAGCCCCGAAAACGGGGCCAGAGACAACCTGGAGACGAAAGGCACCGCCGTCATGTCACGTCACGGTACTTCGTAAGGATACAAACAAATGCATGCCCGCGTTGCCAAGGAAGAGCTGGCCATCCTGCTTCCGAACACGATGTCGCAGTATGCCAAGTTCGACCATGAATTCGCGCATACCGCTCCCGCCGGCGTGCCGGCGTGGCTTTATCGCGCCTGGCGCTGGGTGATCGAATTGCCGCACCGCCGCGCGGTGATCGACGAACTCAGCATGCTGTCGGACCATGAACTCTCCGACATCGGGCTGAGCCGCTCCGATCTGCCCCGCGTGTTCGACCCCTCCTTCGCTGCCGAACACTCGAGCGGCCACGGCGAGTCCGACTACCAGCGCGCGCTCGTCGGCTGATCGGCTCCCCGCGTTCCGCGAACCCTAGCTCAGAAGCACGGGGTCCGGAAGCACGGGGCTGGTTTACACAGGGTCATATGCCACTCCAGCGTGGCATGTGGCCCTGTTGCGTTTTCAGTCTTGTTGCGTTTTCTGGGGCGCCTCAGTGCCGGCGCAGCACCAGCGTGGCCCAGCGGTCCTCGTAGAAAACCCGCTCCAGCTCCAGCCCGTGCGGGCGGTGCGCCGAGAGAACCCAGCGCCGCTGCTTGGCCAGCAGACCCGCCAGGATCACCCGCCCCCCGGGCGCCACGTGCGTCGCCAGCTGCCGCGCCATGCGGCATAGCGGGCGCGCCAGGATGTTGGCGAAGATCAGATCGTAGGGACCCTGCCGCGTCAGGATCGGCGCCGTCCAGCCGTCGGAACGCACCACCCGGACCCGCGTGGCCAGGCGGTTGAGGGCGGCGTTGGCGCGCGCCGTGCGCACGCTCCAGGCGTCGATGTCGGAGGCCAGCACCGGGCGGTGCAGCAGCCGTGTCGCGGCGAAGGCGAGAATCCCCGAGCCGGTGCCGAGGTCCAGAATGCGCCGCGGCCGCAGATAGGCCACCGACTCCAGCGCCCGCAGGCAGCCGCGCGTCGAGCCATGCTCGCCCGAGCCGAAGGCCACGGAGGCATCGAGATGCAGCGTGATCCGCCCCGGCGCCAGAGGGCCGCGGATGTGCGTCCCGCGCACCGCGAAACGCCGGCCGACGAACTGCTCGGGAAAGGCCGAACGGGTGCGCTCCAGCCAGCCCTCGGCGGGGGTGGCATGGCGCGTGAGCGGGGCGGCAACCCCGCTCAGCGCCGCCGCCAGCGTCAGCGCCGCCGCCAGCTCCGCCTCCCCTGCGCCCTGGTTCTTCACCCCCTCCAGCGTCCACCGCCCGGCCGCCTCGTCGAGAAAGAAATCGACCGTGCCGCACACCGAGCCGAGTGCGGATTCGTAGATCTCCAGCGCCTCGGGAGGCACGACGACCGAAACGGTCTCGAGAGCGGTGGCATGACGCAGAGGGGGCATGGAAAAATCCTTCGGGCCTGTTCGGCGCCCTTTCAGGCCTTTTCGACGAAGGTGTCGAGCACCCGCTTGGCGCCGGCCTTGTCGAAATCGACAAACAGCTTGTCGTCCTCGGTGGCGGTGACGGTGCCGTAGCCGAACTTCTGATGGAACACCCGCTGGCCCACGGCGATGGCATCGGCGCGCGGCTTGCGCGCGGGCTGCTCCCACGCATCAACCAGACGCGGGCGACGCGCCGCCATGGGGAAGGCGCCGAAGCCGCCGCCAAACCCGCCCCCGAATCCGTGCGGCGCGGAGAGGCGCTGCTCGCGCTCGGAGGTGGCCGAGCCGCTGCGCTCCACCGCCTCGTCGGGCAGCTCGTCGAGGAAGCGGCTGGGGATCGTGCTCTGCCAGGTGGCGTAGATGAGCCGGTTGGCGGCGTGGGTGATGAGCAGGCGCCGGCGCGCGCGGGTGATGCCCACGTAGGCCAGGCGCCGCTCCTCCTCCAGGCCCTTGTTGCCGCTCTCGTCGAGGGTGCGCTGCGAGGGGAACAGCCCCTCCTCCCAGCCCGGGAGGAACACGGTGTCGAACTCCAGCCCCTTGGCGGCATGCAGGGTCATCAGGCTGACCCGCTCGCCCTCGGCGGCCTCGTCGTTCTCCATCACCAGCGAGACGTGGTCGAGGAAGCCCGCCAGGCTCTCGAAGTCGGCCAGCGCGCGCACCAGCTCCTTGAGGTTCTCCAGCCGTCCCGGGGCCTCGGGTGAGGTGTCGGCCTGCCACATCGCGGTGTAGCCGGATTCCTCCAGCGCCATCTGGGCCGCCACCACGTGGCCCTCGTGCTCCAGGGTCTCGCGCCAACGCGCGAAGCCGGCCAGCAGCTCGCGCACGCCCTCGCGCGCCCGGCCGCGCAGGCCGCCCTGCTCCAGCAGCGTCGCGGCGGCCACCGAAAGCGGCACGCCTTCCCCGCCTGTTCCGCCGGCCTGCGCCGCCTCGTGCAGGCTGCGCAGCGCCCCCTCCCCCAGCCCGCGGCGCGGCACGTTGACGATGCGCTCGAAGGCCAGGTCGTCGGCCGGCTGGTGGATGACGCGCAGGTAGGCGATGGCGTCGCGGATCTCGGAGCGCTCGTAGAAGCGCAGGCCGCCCACCACGCGATAGGGCACGCCCAGCGTGATCAGCCGTTCCTCGAAGGCCCGGGTCTGGAAGCCCGCGCGCACCAGCACCGCCATCTCGGAAAGCGACTCGCCGTCGCGGCGCAGCGCCTCGATGCGGCTCGCCACCAGGCGCGCCTCCTCGTTGGAATCCCACAACCCGACCACCTGCACCCGCTCGCCCTCGGCATGGTCACGCCCGGAGTGCAGCGTCTTGCCCAGCCGTCCCTCGTTGTGGGCGATCAGCCCGGCGGCGGCGGCCAGGATCGGCGCGGTGGAACGGTAGTTGCTCTCCAGGCGCACCACCTTCGCGCCGGGGAAATCCTTCTCGAAGCGCAGGATGTTCTCCACCTCCGCGCCGCGCCAGGAATAGATCGACTGGTCGTCGTCGCCCACGCAGCAGATGTTCTTGCGCGCCTGGGCGAGAAGCCGCAGCCAGTAGTACTGGACGAGGTTGGTGTCCTGGTATTCGTCCACCAGGATGTAGTGGAACTTGTGGTGATACTCCGCCAGCACCTCGGCGTGGGTGCGCAGGATTTCCGTGACGTGCAGCAGCAGGTCGCCGAAATCCACCGCGTCGAGCGCGCGCAGGCGGTCCTGGTAGGCGGCGTAGAGGGCGCGGGCACGGCCGGAGGCGAAGTCGGAGTCCTCCTCGGCGGGAATGCGGTCGGGCGGCAGGCCGCGGTCCTTCCAGCGCTGGATCACCGCCATCAGGGCGGGGGCCGGCCAGCGCTTGGCGTCGACGCGCTCGGCCTCCATGATCTGCTTGAGCAGGCGCAGCTGGTCGTCGGCATCGAGGATGTTGAACGAGGAGGTCAGCCCGACCAGTCCGGCGTGGCGGCGCAGCATGCGCGCGCAGAGGGCATGGAAGGTGCCCAGCCACAGCCCCTCGGCCGGGCTGCCGATCATCGCCGCCACCCGCTCGCGCATCTCGCGCGCCGCCTTGTTGGTGAAGGTCACCGCCAGCACCTGGCCGGGATAGGCCTGGCCGGTCAGCAGGATGTGGGCAAACCGCGTGGTCAGCACGCGCGTCTTGCCGGTGCCGGCGCCGGCCAGTACCAGCAGGGGGCCGTCGAGGCACTCCACGGCTTCGCGCTGCTCGGGATTCAGTCGGGCGAGATGGTCGGACATTCCCCGTCTATAGAGCCCGCCTCCCGGCCCGCCAAGCGGAGCGCCGGGAGGCGGCATGTCTCCGCGCGCATCCCCTGTCTCGTGGCGCCCCCAAATTTGGGGCGCCGCGACCCGGGGTGAGAAGTGGCAGGGCCCGGCCGGGGGGGGGCGGGGGGGGGGCGTGGACGCCGCGCGGGGGG
>CALNAL010000120.1 GCA_937874445.1 uncultured Acetobacteraceae bacterium
ATCTACACCTAAGCCTTCGTCGGCAGCGTCAGATGTGTATAAGAGACAGGCGTGGACCAGGGTGGAATCGAAGGCGGGCAGGCCGACTTCCTGCGGGTCGAGCAGCAGGCCGATCTCGGTGCAGCCGAGGATCACGCCGTCGGCCCCGGCGCGCCGGCCGTCGGCGATCGCGGCGCGGAAGACCGCGCGCGATTCCTCGCGGATGATGCCGCGGCACAGCTCGTCGAAGATGATGCGCTGGAGCTTCTCGCGCATTTCCGCCGTCTGCGGCACCAGCGGCGCGAGGTCGCCGCGGGCGGCGAGGCGGGCGGTGTAGAAATCCTCCTCCATGGTCTGGCGCGTGCCGAGCAGCAGCGGACGGCGGCACCCCTGCGCGCGCAGGGCCTCGGCCACGCAGTCGGCGATATGCAGCAGGGGGATGTCGATGGCGGCGGCCACCGTGTCGGCCACCATGTGCATGGTGTTGGTACAGATCAGCACCATCTCCGCTCCGCCGGCCTGGAGCGCGCGCGCCAGGTCGGCGAGCTCGCGCGCGATCTCGTCCCACGCGCCGCGCCGCAGCCGCTCCTCGAAGCGCGCGAAATCCACAGAGCGCATCAACAGGTCCGCCGAATGCAGCCCGCCCAGCCGGGCGGCCGCCTGGGAATTGAGGCGCTGGTAGTAGGTGACGGTGCTCTCCCAGCTCATCCCGCCGATCAGTCCGATGGTCTTCATGCCGTCCTCCCCGCCGCCAGCGCCACCAGACGCTCGCTCAGGCGGTAGGCCTGCACGAAGGAGGGCACCGGCAGGCATTCGAAACGCGAATGGAAATTCAGTCCGCCCGTGAAATAGTTCGGCGTGGGCACGCCGCGCGCCGACAGGGCCGAGCCGTCGGTGCCGCCGCGCATGGCGATGACATCCGGCGCGATCCCGAGCGCCGCGAAGGCCCGCTCGAGCAGATCGACGCAGCGGCGGTCGTTGCCGAGCGCGTCGGCGATGTTGCCGTAGGCATCCTCGATCTTCAGCGCGAGCCTGGCGCGCGGGAAGGCCTCCTGCGTGGCCTTCACCGCCGCCGCGACCAGCGCCTTGCGCCGGGCGAGGCCGGCGGCGGCGAAATCACGCAGCGACATCTTCACCACCGCCTCGGCCGGACCGGCGGCGATGTGGTTGACCCAGCAGTAGCCCTCGCGGCCCTCGGTGCATTCGGGCGTGTCGGAGGGGTCGAAGCGTCCGATGAAATCGGCAGCCACCAGCACGGGATTCACCAAAACGCCCTTGGCCGACATGGGATGCGCGGTGACCCCCGCGATGGAGAGCGTCACCTGGGCCGCGTTGAACGTTTCGTAGACGAATTCGCCCACCTCGCAGGAATCGATGGTGTAGGCGAAATCGACGGGGAAGCGCTCCAGCTTGAGCAGCTTCGAGCCGCGCAGGCCGATCTCCTCGTCGGGCACGAAGGCGACGAAGATCTCGCCGTGCGCCGGCTTCTCGCGCACCAGGGCCGCGAGCAGCTCCATCACGGTGGTGACCGCGGCCTTGTTGTCGGCGCCCAGCACGGACGTTCCGTCACCGAAAATGATTTCCTCGCCGACGTGGCGGGCAAGTTCGGGATGCTCGGCGGCGCGCAGCCAGATGTCGCGTTCGGCGTTGAGGCAGAGATCCTTGCCCTCGTAGCGCAGCAGCTGGGGATGGATCTCCGGCGAGAGGCCCACGTCCACCGTGTCCATGTGCGCGCAGAAGCCGAGGCGCGGGGCCCCTTCCACGGTGGCGGGCAGGCGCGCGGTGAGCACCGCGTGCTCGTCGAGGGCGATGTCGGCCAGGCCGAGGGCGCGCAGCTCGCCTTCGAGCAGGCGCGCCATGTCCCACTGTCCGGCGGTGCTCGGCACGTCGGCGACGGCGGCGTCGCTCTGGCTCGTGACGGCGACGTAACGGCGGAAACGCGCCACCAGGCGGTCGGAAATTTCTCCGGCCATTTCTTTCTCGCTCATGTCTCAGTCCTTTCGTGCCAGGGCGCGCCAGCCGATGTCGCGGCGGCAGAAGCCCTCGGGCCAATCGATCACATCCACCGCGCGATAGGCGGCCGCCCGGGCGGCGCGCAGGTCGGGAGCGGCGGCACACACCGCCAGCACGCGCCCGCCGTCGGCGACCAGCCTCTCGCCCTCGCGGCGGGTGCCGGCGTGGAAGACGTGCACGCCGGGGATCGCCGCCGCGCGCTCCAGGCCGCGAATCGCGGTGCCCTTCAGCGGCTTGCCGGGATAGCCCCGGGCGGCCAGCACCACCGCCAGCGCCGCCCCCGCCTGCCAGCGCACCTCCAGGCCCGCGAGCTTGCCCGCGCAGGCCGCCCGCAGCAGGGGCAGCAGGTCGGAGGCGAGCAGCGGCATCACCGCCTGGCACTCCGGATCGCCGAAGCGGACGTTGTATTCGATCAGCTTCAGCCCGGCGGCCGTGTTCATCAGCCCGGCGAAGAGGAAGCCGCGGAAAGGCGTGCCGCGCCGCGCCATCTCGGCCAGCGTCGGGGCGATGAAGCGCTCCATCACCTCGGCCCGGCGCGCCTCGGTCAGCACCGGCGGGGGGGCGTAGGCGCCCATGCCGCCGGTGTTGGGGCCGGTGTCGCCGTCGCCCACGCGCTTGTGGTCCTGCGCGGCGCCGAGGAAGAGGGCGTGGGTGCCGTCGCAGAGGGCGAAGACCGAAACCTCCTCGCCCACCAGGCATTCCTCGATCACCACGCTGCGGCCCGCTTCCCCGAGCGTGCCGGATTCCATGAAATCGGTGATGGCGGCCTCGGCCTCGGCCAGGGTGGCGGCCACCACCACGCCCTTGCCCGCGGCCAGGCCGTCGGCCTTGACGACGATCGGGGCGCCCTGCGCGCGCGCATAGGCGTGCGCCGCCGCGGCGTCGGTGAAGCGCCGCCAGGCCGCCGTGGGGATGCCGGCCGCGTCGCAGATCTCCTTGGTGAAGGTCTTGGAGCCCTCCAGCCGCGCCGCCGCCGCCACCGGGCCGCAGCAGGGAATGCCGGCCGCGTCCAGGGCGTCGGCCAGGCCCGCCACCAGCGGCGCCTCGGGGCCGGGGAGCACCAGGTCCACCTTCTGCGCGCGGGCGAAGGCCACCAGGGCGGGCACGTCGGTGGCGCCGATGGCCACGCACTCCGCCACCTCGGCGATGCCCGCGTTGCCCGGCGCGCACCACAGCTTCTCCAGCAGCGGACTGCGCGCTATCGCCCAGCACAGCGCATGCTCTCGCCCGCCAGAGCCCACCACCAGCACCCGCATCGCTCGCCCCTCCTTCAAAGTCGCATCGCTCTAGCATAGGGTGCCCCGATGGTCGAAACCCCCTCCTCCCCCGCAAGCGGCAACACTCCCGAATTCACCGTCTCCGAGATCTCCGGCGCGGTGAAGCGCACCCTGGAGGGCGCCTTCGGCCGCGTGCGCGTGCGCGGCGAGATCACCGAGATGCGGCGCTATCCCTCCGGGCACATCTATCTCTCGCTCAAGGACGAGGGCGGCAAGCTCGCAGCCGTGGTGTGGAAGTTCGCCGTGCCGCGCCTCGGGCTGGAGCCGGAGAACGGGGTGGAGGTGGTGGCCAGCGGGCGCATCACCGCCTACGGGGAACGCTCGACCTACCAGCTCATCATCGACCGGCTGGAATACGCCGGCGCCGGTGCCCTGCTCGCGCGCATCGAGGCGCTGCGGGTGAAACTCACCGCCGAGGGGCTGTTCGAGGCCGAACGCAAGCGGCACTTTCCGCTGCTGCCGGAGGTGATCGGCGTGGTCTCCTCCGAGCGCGGCGCGGTGATCCAGGACATCCGCACCACCGTCGCCCGACGCTTTCCGCGCACCATCCTGCTGTGGCCGGTGCAGGTGCAGGGTGAGGGGGCGGCCGCCCAGATCGCCGCCGCCATCGCCGGCTTCGACACCCTGCCCCGCAACGGCGTGCCCCGCCCCGACGTGCTGATCGTGGCGCGCGGCGGCGGCAGCCTGGAAGACCTGATGGCCTTCAACGACGAGGCCGTGGTGCGCGCCGCCGCCGCCTGCCGCATCCCGCTGATCTCCGCGGTGGGCCACGAGACCGATACCACCCTGATCTGTCTCTTATACACATCTCCGAGCCCACGAGACATGCGCAGATCTCGT
>CALNAL010000121.1 GCA_937874445.1 uncultured Acetobacteraceae bacterium
GCCTTTTCCCCCTCCCCGCGCGTCCCGCCCGGCCCAGACGCGCCACCTCGAAGCCGAAGGCGAGCACCGCCAGCACCCCCACCATCGCCCCCGTGCCGGGGGTGCGCCCCTGCTGCAGCGCGGCGAGGGTGAGCGCGGCGTAGGCCACCAGGTCGCCGAAGGGCACGAAGATCACGCGCGTGACCACGAAGATCAGCACGATTCCCAGCGCCACCACGGCATAGATGGCGCCGTTGGCGATGCCGTCCTGGGCGAGCAGCAGGGCGAGATCGCCGGTCATGGTGTGGTCGTGCCCGGCATCGGGGCCCTGTTCCTTACACGCGGTTCATCCTACGGTGCCGCTTGAGAGAACATTCGAGGGACCACGTCAATGCGGAAGGCACTCCGGGCCGGCCTGCTGGGGATGATTCTGGCTTCTGTCGTCGCGGCGCCGTCCCCGGCGCGGGCCGAGATCCGGGTGGGCATCGTCAATTCGCTGACCGGCCCGGTCTCGGCGATCGGGGTCCCCTACGCCAAGGGCTACGCGGCGGCGGCGCTGGGCACGCCCGAGGTGGCCGGGCAGAAGATCGTCACCATCGCCATGGACGACCGCTCCGACCCGACGGTGGCCGCCCAGGTCGGGCGCAAGCTGATCGAGGAGGAGCACGTGGACGTGCTGGTGGGCTCGGCCGCCGCCCCCGCCTCCTACGCGCTCTACGCGGTGGCCGCCGAGGCCAAGGTGCCGCTGGTCTATGCCGCCAACGGCGCGGTGGAGGGCGAGCGGGGCGCGTGGGAGATCACCATCCCGCAGCCGCCGGCGCTGATGATCCAGGCGGTGACGGAATACATGGCCGCGCACCAGCTCGGGACGGTGGCCTTCATCGGCTTCAACGACGCCTGGGGGGATTCGGTCTTCCAGGGCCTGCGCGCCTCGGCCGACCCGGCCGGGATCAAGATCATCGACGACGAGCGCTACGCCCGCACCGATACCTCGGTCACGCCGCAGGTGCTGAAAATGATCGCCCGCCGCCCCGCCGCGATCATGACGGGCGGCGCCGGCGCGCCTGCGGCCCTGCCGCATCTGGCGCTGGCCGAGCGCGGCTGGAAGGGCCCGGTGTTCTCCTCGCACGCCATCGTCAACAACGACATCGTGCGCATCGCCGGCAAGTCGCTGGAGGGAGTCATCGCGCCCACCGGCCCGGTGGTGGTGGCCGACCAGCTGGCCGACGACAACCCCCTCAAGGCGGCCGCGGCGACCTACCGCAAGCTCTACCAGCAGGCCAACCACGACACCCAGCTCGATCCCTTCGCCGCCTACGCCTACGATTCGATGCTGGTGCTGCACGACGCCCTGGCCCGCGTGCTCAAGGCCGGCGGCAAGCCGGGGACTCCCGAGTTCCGCGCCGCCCTGCGCGAGGCGCTCAGCACGACCAAGGACGTGGTCGGCACCGAGGCGATCTACAACTTCACCCCCGGCCAGCGCACCGGCGTGGACTCCCGCTCGCGCGTGCTCGTCACGCTGAAGAACGGCGCCTGGGTGCTCGTAAAGTAACGCCCACCCTGGATAAAAAAGGAAGGTCTTCTTTTCCTGAAGGAAAAGAAGCAAAAGGACTTTTGTTCGTTGGGCTCCGCGGCTGACACTGGCGCGGAGCCCTTAACGGACGAAGCTTTCCTGGTTCTCCTTTCCCGAAAGGAGAACACCTTCCTTGCCTTGCTGCTCAGACGATCCCGGCGGCCGCCAGCACCGTGGCGAGCCCGGCGGCCATCCCGCGCACGCTCTCGCGCGGTTCGACGTCGATCCACTCCTCCAGCGCGTGCGCCCGTCCTCCGCGGCCGCCCGAGCCGATCTTCACCGCCGGGATGCCCAGGCTCATCGGGATGTTGGCGTCGGTGGAGGAATAGGCGTGCCTCCCCGCGAAGCCGAAGCACTGGGTGGCATCCGTGGCGATGCGCACCAGCGGATCGGCGGGGTCGGTGGTGCCGGCCGGCCGGTCGCCGATCATCTTGGTCTCCACGGTGATCTCCCCCTCCTTGGTGGAGCGGGCGAAATTCTCCGCCTCGGCCGCCTCCTGCAGGAGACGCAGGAAGCGCCCTTCCAGCCGGGCCAGCTCGACGGGAGCCTGCGAGCGCAGGTCCACCTCCATCCACACCTCGCCCGGGATGGCGTTCACCGAGGTCCCCCCGCCCAGCACGGAGACGCTGAAGGTGGTGCGCGGATCGGCCGGCACGGCGGTGGCGCCCAGCGCCTCGATCGCCCGGGCCAGCGCGAAGGAGGGGCTGACCAGCCCGAACGCCCCCCACGAATGCCCGCCCGGCCCGCGGAAGGTCGCCCGGTAGCGCTTGGAGCCGATGCCGCCGGTCACCACGGCGTCCATGAAAGGGCTGTCGATGGTGATGAAGGCGCCGATGCGGTCCTTGTATGCTCCCGCGAACAGCGCCCGCGTGCCGCGCAGGTCGCCGAGCCCCTCCTCGCCGACGTCGCCCACGAACAGGATGTCGCGCCTGGTGCGCAGGCCGGCGGCGTCCATGGCGCGGAGATAGGCAAGCAGCACGGCCAGGCTGCGGGTGTCGTCGCCGATGCCGGGGGCGAACAGCCGGGTGCCCTCGCGGCGCACCTTCACATCGGTGCCGGCGGGAAAGACGGTGTCGAGATGCGCCGCCACCACCAGCAGCGGCCCCTCGCCGGTGCCGCGCCGCAGCCCCATGACATTGCCGGTGGCGTCACGCTCCACTGACTCCAGCCCGTGGGCGCGCAGCATCTCCAGGAAGGCGCTCCCCCGCTCCTCCTCGCCGAAGGGCGGGCTCGCGATCTCGGTGAGGGCCACGATGTCGGCCACGGTGCGGTCGTGCTCTTCCGCCAGGGTCGCCACCGCCTTGGCCCAGCCGGGATGTGCCAGCACCGCGGCCACAGCCGGCTCCTGGGGAGATCTCGTCGTCGCGGGCATCGTCACACTCCATCAACATTGGGGGGGGCGCAGCTTGCGACGCCCCTTCCCCCCTGGCAACCGCCGCCTCCCCGCTGGGCGAGAGCGAAAAGCAAGGTAAGGTGTTCTCCTTTCGAGAAAGGAGAACCAGGAAAGCTTTGTCCGTTAAGGGCTCCGCGCCTGGGTCAAGCGCGGAGCCAAATGGGGAAAAGTCCTTTTATACCCTGTTTCCGAGAGGATCCGGAACGGAGCGGGAACGTGGATGCGGAAATTATCGGAGA
>CALNAL010000122.1 GCA_937874445.1 uncultured Acetobacteraceae bacterium
GGGGGGAGAGGCCGGGTCCCTCCCCGAGCCGAGGAGCGTTGATTGATGCTGTCACGCAATCTGGAGCAGACCCTCCACCGTGCCCTCGCGCTGGCGGGTGAACGCCGGCATGAATACGCGACCCTTGAGCACCTGCTCCTCGCGCTGACCGACGACCCCGACGCCACCACCGTGCTGCGCGCCTGCGGCGTGGATACCGAGCGCCTGCGCGCCGACCTCACCGAGTTCCTCGACAAGGACCTCGCGGGCCTGGCCACCGAGCGCCCCGGCGACCCCAAGCCCACCGCCGGCTTCCAGCGCGTCGTTCAGCGCGCCGCCATCCACGTGCAGTCCTCCGGGCGCGACGAGGTGACCGGAGCCAACGTGCTGGTCGCGCTGTTCAGCGAGCGCGAGAGCCATGCCGTCTATTTCCTGCAGACCCAGGACATGACGCGCCTCGACGCGGTGAACTTCATCAGCCACGGCATCGCCAAGGCGCCCGGGCGGATCGCCCCGCGCGCCCAGCAGGGCGGCCCGGGCGGCGAGCCCCCCGCCGAGGGCGGCGAGGGCCGCGAGGAGCGCTCGCCCCGGCGCGGCCAGGACGCCCTCTCGCAATACTGCATCGACCTCAACAAGAAGGCCGCCGCCGGCAAGATCGACCCGCTGATCGGCCGCGAGGCCGAGATCGAGCGCACCATCCAGATCCTCTGCCGGCGCACCAAGAACAACCCGCTCTACGTGGGCGACCCCGGCGTGGGCAAGACCGCCATCGCCGAGGGCCTGGCCAAGCGCATCGTCGAAGGCGAGGTGCCCGAGGTGCTCGCCGAGGCCACCATCCACGCCCTCGACATGGGCTCGCTGCTCGCCGGCACGCGCTACCGCGGCGACTTCGAGGAGCGGCTCAAGGCGGTGGTGAGCGAGCTGGAGGCCCAGCCCAACGCCATCCTCTTCATCGACGAGATCCACACCGTGATCGGCGCCGGCGCCACCTCCGGCGGCGCGATGGACGCCTCCAACCTGCTCAAGCCCGCGCTCGCCTCCGGCAACCTGCGCTGCATCGGCTCGACCACCTACAAGGAGTTCCGCAACTACTTCGAGAAGGACCGCGCCCTGGTGCGGCGCTTCCAGAAGATCGACGTCAACGAGCCCACCATCGAGGACACCGTGAAGATCCTCCGCGGGCTCAAGGGCAACTACGAGAAGCACCACAAGGTGCGCTACACCGAGGAGGCCATCCGCGCCGCCGTCGAGCTTTCGGCCAAATACATCAACGACCGCAAGCTGCCCGACAAGGCCATCGACGTGATCGACGAGGTCGGCGCCTCGCGGATGCTCCTGCCCGAGAGCAAGCGGCGCAAGACCGTGACCCTGCGCGACGTCGAGGAGATCGTTGCTAAGATCGCGCGCATCCCGCCGAAATCGGTCTCCGCCGACGACAAGGAGACGCTGCGCAACCTCGAACGCGACATCAAAGGCCTGGTGTTCGGCCAGGACCGCGCCGTCGAGGCGCTCGGCGCGGCCATCAAGCTCTCGCGCGCGGGCTTGCGCGACCCCGACAAGCCGATCGGCAACTACCTCTTCTCCGGCCCCACCGGCGTGGGCAAGACCGAGGTCGCCCGCCAGCTCGCCGCCACCCTCGGCATCGAGCTGATCCGCTTCGACATGAGCGAATACATGGAGCGCCACTCCGTCTCGCGGCTGCTCGGCGCGCCTCCCGGCTACGTCGGCTTCGACCAGGGCGGGCTGCTCACCGACGCCATCGACCAGCACCCCCACGCCGTGCTGCTGCTCGACGAGATCGAGAAGGCCCACCCCGACCTGTTCAACATCCTGTTGCAGGTGATGGACCACGGCAAGCTCACCGACCACAACGGCAAGACGGTGGACTTCCGCAACGTCATCCTCATCATGACCACCAACGCGGGGGCCTCCGACCTCGCCAAGGAGGCCATCGGCTTCGGCCGCGAGACGCGCGAGGGCGAGGACGAGGACGCCATCAAGCGCCTGTTCACCCCGGAGTTCCGCAACCGCCTCGACGCCATCATCGCCTTCGCCCCGCTCGGCCCGGAGATCGTGGCGCGGGTGGTGGAGAAGTTCGTCATGCAGCTGGAGGCCCAGCTCGCCGACCGCAACGTGACGATCGAGCTTTCCTCCGCCGCCAAGGAGTGGCTCGCCGAGCGCGGCTATGACCGGCTCTACGGAGCGCGGCCGCTGGCCCGCGTGATCCAGGAGCACATCAAGAAGCCGCTCGCCGAGGAGCTGCTGTTCGGCCGGCTCGTCAAGGGCGGCGCGGTGAAGGTGACGCTCAAGGACGACCGGCTGGCCTTCGAGATCGCCGAGGCGCCCCTGCCCGCCCTGCC
>CALNAL010000123.1 GCA_937874445.1 uncultured Acetobacteraceae bacterium
CGGTGGGGGCGGCGCGCGCGCGGTGGCGGGCGGCGGGATGGTGGCGGCGGCTCCGGCCGAGGCAGCCCCCGCGCCGCCACGGATTACCGGTTTCCGCGAGGCGGTGGCGCTGGTGGCCGCCGGCCATTCCGACCCCATCCTGCATGGCCATCTGGTCAACTCGGTGCATCTGGTGCGCTTCGCCCCGCCGGTGATCGAGCTGCGCCCCGAGCCGACGGCGCCGCGCGACCTCGCCGGCCGCTTCGGCGCCCTGCTCTCCGAGGTCACCGGCACGCGCTGGACCATCGCGCTCTCGGCCGCCCCGGGCGAGCTCACGCTCGCCGACCAGGGCCAGGCCGCCGACCTCGCCCGCCGCAGCTCCGCCGGCCAGCACCCGCTGGTGCAGGCCATCATGGCCGCCTTCCCCGGCGCCCGGATCGAGGCGGTGCACGACGCCAATGCCGACGACTACGGCCTGCCACCCGAACAAACTCTGGGCGGCGAGGCCGAATCGACCGACGATATCGAATTCGCCCCCGTGGATGCCGGATTCGCGGACGGGCCCCCGGACGAATGGGAGAACTGACGGATGAAGAACATCGCCGGCCTGATGAAGCAGGCCGCCCAGATGCAGAAGAAGATGGAGGAGCTGCAGGAGGCCCTCGCCGCCGCGACCCACGAGGGGGTCTCCGGCGCCGGGCTGGTGAGCGTCACGCTCAGCGGCAAGGGGGAGCTGAAGGCCATCCACATCGACCCCAAGCTCGCCGACCCCGCCGAGATGGAGATGCTCCAGGACCTCATCCTCGCCGCCCACGCCGACGCCAAGCGCAAGAGCGAGGCGGCGGCGAGCGAGGAGATGCAGCGCCTGTCCGGCGGCCTCAACCTGCCGGCCGGCCTGAAGCTGCCGTTCTGAGCGGACGCGCTGCATGGGCGGACCCGAGGTCGAACGGCTGATCGCGTTGCTCTCCCGCCTGCCCGGCCTGGGGCCGCGCAGCGCGCGCCGGGTGGCGCTCTACCTGCTGCGCCACCCCGAAAGCCAGATGCGGCCGCTCGCCGCCACGCTCTCGGCCACCGCCGCCGCGGTGAAGCCCTGCCACCTGTGCGGCAACCTCGACAGCTCCGACCCCTGCGCCATCTGCGCCGACCCCACGCGCGAGCGCGGCATCGTGTGCGTGGTCGAGGGGGTGGGCGACCTGTGGGCGCTGGAACGGGCGCACGTGCATCACGGGCTCTACCACGTGCTGGGCGGCACGCTCTCCGCGCTGGCCGGCACACGCCCCGAGGACCTCAACCTCCAGCCGCTGCTGACCCGGCTGGCGGCAGGCGGAGTGACCGAGGTGATCCTCGCCCTCGGCGCCACCGTCGATGGCGCCACCACCGCCCATTGGCTGACCGAAAAATTGCGCCCCTTCGGAGTGGCGTTGACCCGTCTCGCCCAGGGCGTGCCGATCGGCGGCGCCCTGGACGTGCTCGACGACGGAACCCTCGCCACCGCCCTCAAGGCCCGCCGACCGTTCTGAGCCGCGAAGGCGAAGGGTTAGGCAAGGGAAGGTCTTCTTTTCCTGAAGGAAAAGAAGCAAAAGGACTTTATTCTTTTGGCTCCGCGTCTGCCCCCGGCGCCCTGCCTCCCCCTCACCGCAATGCCGCGGGCCGGAAAAGCGAAGCGTATTCCGACATCCAAGGGTAGGGTGGGCTTCAGCCCACCGC
>CALNAL010000124.1 GCA_937874445.1 uncultured Acetobacteraceae bacterium
TCTACACCTAAGCCTTCGTCGGCAGCGTCAGATGTGTATAAGAGACAGGTCGCGGTCCGGGTCTGCCACGATCTCGTTTCCGCTAAGCCGCGCGCGCGCCGATCAGGATCACCAGTTCGTCGGGGCCGACATCGTCGAACTCCGTCTGCATGATGGTCTTGAGCTGATCGAGGCCGATGGTGCGCGCGTAGTCGAGCACCTTGCCGCCGATGCAGAGGTAGAGGTCGGGCGTGCGTTCCAGCTCGGCCTTGTAGGTGATCAGCGACTTCCAGAGGGTCTCCACCTCCTCCTCCCAGTGCGAGGCGGGGATCTGTATCGCCATGGCATCGGAACGCTGCACGCGGATGAAGCCCTTGCGGTCGAGCAGGCGGATCATCTGCTTGCCGTCGCGCTCGCCGGTGAAGACGTAGAAGATGTCGGTGCTGATCGGGCACGAGAGATCGGCGGGCGGCAGGCCCATCGATTCGGCGGCCAGGTTGCGCGCGAGCTCGGGGGTGCAGGCGTGCAGCAGATCGGTGGTCTGCACCTCGTTGGACCCCAGGGCGATCGCCGTCACCTTGGAGGTCTGCGAGTCGATCTCGATGTGCACCTCGACGGAATCCGGCACCGCCCCGTTCTTGATCGCGAGATTCTTGGCCTCGCGCTTGATGCCGGCGATGTCCTCCTTGGTGGGGTTGGGAATGACGCGCTCGACCACGTCGCGGATCATCGCCAGGGCCACGCCGATCGAGGAGATCACCTCGGCGTATTTCGGGATGGAGTATTTCAGCTTCATCTGGTCGGCGGTGTAGGGCAGCAGGGCCGCCGCGCCGCCGCCCACGCCGACCAGCGACATCTGGTCGGCGTCGAGCTCGTACTTCTCGGCAAAACCCGTGATGACAGGCTCGATCTTCTCGTAGGACTTGTGCAGGATCTGGCGCGCGCATTCCTCGATGCTGACACCGAGGTATTCGGCGAGCGGGGCCATGCACAGGCGCGCCGCCTCGGGGTCGCCGTAGCTGTAGTCGCCGGGCTTGGCCAGGCCCAGCACGTTGGCCGCGCAGGAGTTGGTGAGGGTGACGTATTTGCCCTCGGCGATCTTGATGCGCACGTAGTCCGCCGGGTCGCCCTTCTTGGGAGAGAAGAATTCCAGCTCCGGCTTGACGATTTCCGCACGCGGCGTGAACACCGCATAGCCGAGGCCGGCGATGTGGGCGCTGCGCGGGCCGGTATCGACCAGCTTGTGCTCGGCCGCGCGCACCATCGAGCCGCCGGCCACGCCGAGCACGTGCACGTCGAGCGAGTTGATGTAGGTGCGGTGCCCGCCCACCACGGTGTATTCCACCGCCGGCCGGCCGTTCTTGATGACGCCGATGTTGGTGGAGGTGCCGCCCACCTCGAAGTAGATGCCGTTGGAGGCGCGCAGGTACATCAGCGCGCCCACCACCGAGGCGGCCGGGCCGGACAGCATCGTCAGCACCGGGCGCTTCTTCATCTCGGAGATGTCCATCACGCCGCCGTCGCCGCGCATGATCATCAGCGGCTTGTCGATGCCGGCGCGACGCACGGCCATCTCGGTGGAGTTGGCGGTGGCCATCATCTTGGGGAGAATCGAGGCGTTGATCGCCGCGGTGCGGGTGCGCCGGGTGAGGCCGTAGAGCTTGGAGATGTCGGAAGCCACGGTGACCATCAGGTCGCGCTTCTCGCCGACCTCGCGCACCAGCTCCTCCTCGGCGATCTCGTCCACGCCGAAGGCCTTGGAGGCGACGATCACCGCTGCTCCCTGGCCGGTGAGCGTGGTGATGGCGGCATCGATGCCGGCCTCGTCGGCGCGCTTCTGGTTGAGATAGGTGTGGCCGATCTCGATCTTGCGGCCGGTGCCGAGGTCGATATCGTCGATGCGGCTCTGGCGCTTGGCGAGCCAGCCGTAGAATCCGCCCGGCCCGATGCCGAGGATGCCCACCTTGGCGACGTCGCCTTCCAGCAGGGCGTTGGTGGCCTGGGTGGTGGAGTGGGCGATGAACACCACGCTCTCGGGCGTGATGCCGTTTTCCTTGAGGCAGGAATCGAAGCACGCGATGACGCCCGCCGCGACACCCATGGGGTCGTCGTGGGTGGTCATGACGATGCTCTGCCCGATGATTTCGTGGGTGGCGTTGTCGATGGCGACCGCCTTGGTGTGCGTGCCGCCGACATCGATTCCCACTCGAATTTCACGCGCCATGCGAACCTCTTTCTCGACGCCCGGCGGCTGCACGACGCAAAGCCGGGATCGTTTCGTTCAGGGATGGAAAGCGGGAGCCGGTCCGTGCGGGCCGGCTCCCTCAATCTGTCGGAAGGCAGCCTTCAGACCGCGAACATGAAGTAGGCGATCATTTCGAGAAGGAAGGCCGTGACCAGCGCAAAGGCCAGGCAGCACTTGAAGTATTCCTTGAGGCCCGCCTTCATGTAGCCGATGGCCCACAGGCACCACGACTGAGTGGGGCAGATCGAGCCGTTGACGGTGGTGGTCGGCACCATGAACAGCGGGAAGAGCACCTGCGGGGTGAAGATGCCGCCGATCGACTGGAACAGCGCGAGCGTTGCCGCCCCCGCGCCCCACATCGTCAGCGGGCCGCGGAACAGTGCCAGCACGCTGAGCAGGCCGAAGCCGACGAAGACCGGGAACAGGCTGCCCGGCATCAGCGGCTGCAGGATCGGCGAGAGCAGCGGGGCGCACACCTTGGCGGAACGCAGGAACATCTGCAGGAAGAAGAGGAAGGCGAAGACCAGCGCCACGTCGGCCACGCCGTCGTGGAAGGTGCGCTGCAGCAGCGCCGTCATCTCATGCCACTTCTTGTAGTTGCCGGTGGTGAGAATCGCCCAGATCACGGCAATCAGCAGCGCGGTGATCGGCTTGACGTTGAAGAAGATCGACAGCGCCACCGGGATCAGCGGGGTGATCATGGCCAGCGCGCCGACCCGCTTCTGCTCGCTCGGCACCTGGGCGGGCCAGGCCCGCTTGGTCTTGGAGAAGGAGGTGACGATGAGGATCATCGTGAAGCACGCCAGCATTCCCAGCCCGAAGCCGAGGAAGCCGAACAGCTTCCAGGCATGCTGGGTCTGGTCGAACTGCGGGATCAGCGCGCCCACCTGGGCGAGCCAGCCGCCGTTGAGGTAGAGCCCGGAGCCCACGCTCATCAGGAAGGCGGACGTGCCCAGCGCCGGCGAGATGCCCAGCGCCAGCATGATCGGGAAGACGATGACGCCGATGGCGATGACCGAGCCCACGCCATAGGCCGAGCTGAAGATCAGCCCGGTGACCAGCGACAGCAGGATGCAGGTGATCGCCGGCCGCTCGCCGCCCAGCTCGACGGCCGTGCGGATGATGCTCCGCGCGATGCCGGTATCGACCAGCACCCGCCCGAACCACGACCCGAAGATGATGATCGCGGCCGTGGCGCCCCACAGCTCCGGCCCCTGCTCGAAGATGCCGTTGTTGATGTCGATCATGCCGGCCTTGACCTGGGCGGCCGAGGCCGACCAAGTGGTCACGCCGGCGATGGTGCCGAGTCCGGCCCACAACACCGCCATGAAGAAGAAGCCGAGCATCAGGTTGCCGCCCCGCGCGGCATATATGGCGAATACCACATATGACACGAGCAGGAGAGCGCCTACCATTAGTGTCAGACTCATGAGTCCCTCCGCATGTTCTTAGTCATGCCGCTTGGCTTGTTTTGTTTGGAAACGGTTACACGGATTTGACTTGCTGAATTGCGCATTTCGATATTTCAAACAAATGTTCCGAGATTTTTCTGTATATTATGAATCGTTCATCTTCAGTTCTAGCCGTTTCTTCGTCGGCTGTGAAGACGGCCCGTGCCGCCTCCCCCGCCGCCGGAGGTCCGCCCAGGCCGCCCCCGGACAGCGCGATCCGGGCCGCCCCCAGCGCCGAATCGGCCCGCGCCGCGGCTTCCACCCGTGCGCCCAGAACCGCGGCGACCAGAGTGCACCACACGTCGCTGCGCGCCCCACCGCCCACCGCCATCACGCGCCCGTCCGGCGCCGCTCCCGGCACGTGATGCATCGGCCGGGAGATCTCGGGGGAGACCGCGCCGGGCAGGAAGGCCGTCAAGGCGTGGCGCAGGGAGAGGGCGCACCCCTCGTAGACCGCCCGCGCCAGGTCGGCCGGGCCGTGGCGGAAGGTCAGGCCGGTGAAGGCGCCGCGCAGGGCGGGGCTCCAGCAGGGAGCGCGCTCGCCGGCCAGGTAGGGATGGAAGAAGGGAGCGTCGCGCCCGCCCGGGGCCGCGGCCGCGGCGGCATCCCAGGCGGCGTAGTCGGGCTCGGCCGCCCCGGAGGGGGCGAGCAGGCCGCGCGCCCAGGCCACCGCCGAGGCGCAGGCGTTGGTGCCCGCCTGTTGCAGCCACAGGCCCTCGCCCGCGTCGGAGAACGCATAGGGATAGGAGATCAGCCGCCGGTCGGGGGGAAGATCGGCGCCGACGCGGTGGATGCCGCCCGCCGTGGCCAGGCGGATCAGCAGGTCGTGACCGGGGCGCAGCCCGGCGGCCAGGGTCTCGGTGAGGGAATCGAGCGTGCCGTTGAACAGCGGCGTGCCTGCCGGCAGGCCGGTGAGCGCCGCGGCCTGCGGCGTCAGCGCGCCGACGCGGGCGCCGATCGGCAGGATCGGCGGCAGGGCGGAGCGCGGCAGGTCGGCCAGGGCGAGAAGCTCGTCGGACCAGTCGGCGCGTGCCGCGTCGCACAGCAGCAGGGAGACGGCGCTGGCCGGGTCGGTGGCGCGCACGCCGGTGAGTTGCCAGGCCAGGTAGTCCTTGGAGGGCAGCAGCCCGGCCCGGCGGCGCCAGGACTGCGGGTCGTGCGCGGCGATCCAGCGCAGATGCGGCAGGGTCCAGGTGGTGCTCGGCCAGTTGCGGCCGAGGGCCAGGATGCGCGGACCGGCCTCGCGGGCCAGGGCGGCCGCCTCCGCGCCGGTGCGCTGGTCGTTCCACAGCAGCGCCGGGCGCAGCGGGGCGCCGGCGGAGTCGAGCAGCACGCCGATGTGCGCGGCCCCCGCGAGCGCCAAGCCGCGCACCGCCGCCGGGCGCACCCCGGCCGCCGCCACCGCCGCGCGGATCGCCTGGGCCGCGGCCGGCAGCCAGGCCGCGGGCTGCTGCTCCGACCAGCCGGGGTGGGGGGTCAGCGTGGGATAGGCGGCCTGCGCCGTGCCCAGCTCCGCCCCGTCAAGGCCGACCGCTGCGACCTTGACCGAACTCGTGCCGAGATCGACGCCGAGCACGAACCCCGCAGGGGACGGCTCAGTGGCCATCGCGCGCCGCCGCGACCGCCTCGGCCATCGCCCCGGTCATTGCTTGGGCGGTGGATTTCGCCGCGGCGAGCAGCAGCGACTGGTCCTGCGGCGTGAGGAAGAAGCGCACGCCCAGCGGCAGCCAGCGGGAGATGCCCTGCGGCGTGTGCACCGCCGCCCCCACCGCCACGCCGTGGCGCTTGCCCGCGGCGGCGACGGCGGCCAGCGCCGCGGTGATCTCCGGGCCCTCCTTGGCGCAGCCCATGCAGAACGACAGGTCCGAGGTGCCGACCAGGCACATGTCCACGCCCGGGACGGCGAAGATCTCGTCGGCCGCGGCCACCGCCTCGGGCGTTTCGATCATCACGGTGACGGCGAGGGACTGGTTGGCGCGCGCGGCGTAGTCGGCGCCGTAGAGCAGGGTCGGGCCGGCGCCCTTGGAGCGGGCGCCCCGCGGGGGGTAGAGCGCGGCCGCGACCACGCGCGCGGCCTCGGCGGCGCTGTTGATCATCGGCACGATCACGCCCTGCGCGCCGCCGTCGAGGGCGTCGTTGATCAGGCCGGGCTGGTTGTCGGCGACGCGCACCAGCGGAACCGAGCCGGCCAGCAGCACCGCGCGCACCGCGTCGGCCGCTTCCGGCTTGGCGAAGTTGCCGTGCTGGGTATCGATCATCACGAAGTCGTAGCCGGACTGGCCGAGCGCCTCGGCGCAGCGGGCCGAGCCGAGCACCACGGAGGAGCCGAAGAAATATTCCTTGGCCTGGCAGATCTTGGGAGGGAGTTGCGGCATTTTCGATTTTCTCCGTCAACGTCTAGAGAATTGTCGGGATGTCCTGCTGGGCCATGACCAGGTGCTGCTGCATCTGGCGCACCGCCTCGCGCGTGTCGTGGCGGCGGATGGCTTCGAGAATCCGCTCATGTCCGGCCGCGATGACGTCGAGCATGTAGTCGCGGCGGTGGAACTGGCGGCGGTAGTCGAAATTGGCGAACAGCGCGCCGAGCAGCCCCGCGAAGGATTGCAGGGTGCGGTTGCCGCACGCCTCGAGAATCAGCAGATGAAAGGCCAGGTCGTGGCGGTCGGCGGCCTCGGGGTTGCCGGCGGTGGCGCGCAGGGCGGCGATGCTCTCCTCCATGCGGCGCAGCAGCACCGGGGAGGTGCGCATCACCGCCAGCGGCAGCACCGCGCACTCGATGACGGCCCGCGCCTCCATGTATTCGGCCACATCGAAGGCGCCGACGTTGAACTGGAAGAGGATCTGCTCGCTAAGCCCGGTCTGGTCGGGCGCGCGGATCACCGTGCCGCGGCGCGCGGTGCGCTCCAGCAGGCCCATGTGCGCCAGCGCGCCCAGAACGGTGCGGATGCGATAGCGCGAGACGCCGAAATGCGCGGCGAGTTCCACCTCGGGGGGGATGCGGTCGCCCGGGCGCACGCCGCCGGCGAGAAGGTAGTCGCGCCCACGCTCGAACAG
>CALNAL010000125.1 GCA_937874445.1 uncultured Acetobacteraceae bacterium
GTACAGCCGGCCGATGGGGCGCGCCCAGCCAGCGCACGCCGCGCCATGACCCCTCCCGAACGCATCCAATCCGAGCCCACTCCGGCCGGAGCGGCCGGCGAACCTTCCGATACGCCCCAGACCGACACGTCCCGCGAACTCCGGGCCGGCCTGCTGCTCGGCGTGCTCGGCGTGGTCTATGGCGACATCGGCACCAGCCCGCTCTATGCGCTGAAAGCCAGCCTGGAGCACTTCCGCGCCACCGGCATCACCCGCTGGGAGGTGCTGGGCGTGCTGTCGATGATCTTCTGGTCGCTGATCCTGATCGTCACGCTGAAATACGTCGTCATCGTGATGCGCGCCGACAACCGCGGCGAGGGCGGCATCCTGGCGCTGATGACCCTGGCCCAGCGCGGGGTGAAGAGCGCGCGCGCCCGGCGCTGGCTGGGTCTGGTGGGCATCACCGGAGCCAGCCTGTTCCTCGGCGACGGCATCATCACCCCGGCGGTCTCGGTGCTCTCGGCGGTGGAGGGGCTGGAGGTGTCCGCCCCCGGACTGCAGGAGGTGGTGCTGCCGATCGCGGCGGTGGTCATCGTGATGCTGTTCGCGCTCCAGTTCAAAGGGACCGGCGCGGTCGGACGGGTGTTCGGCCCGGTGATGCTGGTCTGGTTCGCCACCATCGGCGTGGTGGGCGCGGTGGAGATCGTGCGCCACCCGGTGGTGCTGCTGGCGCTCTCGCCGCTCTACGCCATCGACGTGGTGCTGGCCGACCACTGGGTGGCCTTCTTCACCCTCGGCGCGGTGGTGCTGGCGGTGACCGGGGCGGAGGCGCTCTACGCCGACATGGGCCATTTCGGCCGCCAGCCGATCCGCCTGGCCTGGGGATTCTGCGTGCTGCCCTGCCTGGTCCTGAACTACTTCGGCCAGGGCGCGCTGGTGCTCGCCGACAACGCCAAGCTGGAGAACCCCTTCTACCTGCTGGCTCCGGAATGGATGCGCCTGCCGCTGGTGATCCTCGCCACCATGGCCACCGTCATCGCCAGCCAGGCGGTGATCTCGGGGGCCTTCTCGATGGCGCGCCAGTGCGTGCAGCTGGGATTCCTGCCGCGCACCACGGTGCTGCACACCTCGGCCACCGAGAAGGGACAGATCTACGTGCCCCAGATCAACCACGCCCTGGCCGTCGGCGTGCTGATCCTGGTGTTCACCTTCCGCACCTCCGACGCGCTGGCGGCCGCCTACGGCATCGCGGTGACGGGCACCTTCCTGTGCACCTGCCTGCTGGCGGCAGTGGTGTTCCGCCGGCAGTTCGGCTGGTCGCGCGGCACGGCGCTGGCGCTGTTCGGCGCGCTGTTCGTCATCGACTTCGTGTTCTTCGCGGCCAATATCATCAAGGTGCCGGAGGGCGGCTGGGTGCCGCTGGCCCTGGGCTGCGCGCTGACGGCGGTGATGACCTCCTGGAAGCGCGGGCGCGACCTGCTGCTGGCACGCTGGAAGCAGGACAGTCTGCCGCTCGCCTCCTTCCTGGCCCGCCTGCCGCAGTCACGCACGGTGCGGGTGCCGGGGATCGCCGTGTTCCTCACCGGCAACCCCGAATACGTGCCCGGCGCGCTGCTGCACAACCTCAAGCACAACAAGGTGCTGCACGAGCGGGTACTGTTCGTCAACGTGGTCAACGAGGATATCCCCGAGGTGCGCCACCTGGAGCGCAGCACCGTGGAGCAGCTCGCCCCGGGCATCCACCGGGTGGTGATCCGCTACGGGTTCATGGAAAGCCCCAACCTGCCGCGCGACCTCGCGGGCCTGCGCAGCAAGGGCGTGGAGTGGGACCCGATGCAGGTGAGCTACTTCGTCGGCCGCGACCTGCTGGTGCCCGCCATGGTGCCGAAAATGCCGATCTGGCGGCTGTGGATGTTCCTGCTGATGGCCCGTAACGCCCAGTCGGCCACCGAGTTCTTCCGCATCCCCCCCGACCGCGTGGTCGAACTCGGCGTGCGGGTGGCCATCTGAAGGGAAGGCCGGGGCTTTGCCCTGGACCTGCCAAGGGCCGGGAGGCCCTTGGAACCCATTCGTTGCCGGGGTTTCCAAGAGGGGGCGCGAGGGTACGGTTGCCACCCCTCGTCGCGCCCCCTCTTGGAAACCCCGAGAATGCCGGGTCCAGGGGTCGCCCGACCCCTGGTGGGGTCCAGGGGCAAAGCCCCTGGCCTTCCTTCCAAATAGCCACCCGCCTCAGAGGATGAACCGCGAGAGGTCGCCTTTTTGTGCGAGGGGGGCCACGCGTTCGTGGACGTAGGCGGCGTCGACGGTGAAATCCTGGCCGGAGCGGTCGGAGGCGGTGAAGGAGACCTCGTCGAGCAGTTTCTCCATCACGGTATGCAGCCGGCGTGCGCCGATGTTTTCCACCCTGTCGTTGATCTCGGCGGCGAGCCCGGCGAGCGCATCGATGGCGTCGTCGGTGAACGTCAGGCTCACCCCCTCGGTGCCGATCAGCGCCTGGTATTGCTTGACGAGGCTGGCCTCGGGCTCGGTGAGGATGCGCCGGAGGTCCTCGCGCGAGAGGGCGGCGAGTTCGACGCGGATGGGCAGGCGGCCCTGGAGTTCGGGCAGCAGGTCGGCGGGCTTGGCGAGGCTGAAGGCGCCGGAGGCGATGAAGAGGATGTGGTCGGTCTTCACCGGGCCGTATTTGGTGGCCACGGTAGTGCCCTCGATGAGCGGCAGCAGGTCGCGCTGCACCCCCTCGCGCGAGACGTCGGCGCCACGCATGCCGCCCTCGCCGGAGCGGGCGCACACCTTGTCGATCTCGTCGATGAAGACGATGCCGTTGTTCTCGGCGTGGGCCAGGGCGTCCTTGGTGAGGCGGTCGTTGTCGAGCAGCTTGTCGGCCTCCTCGCGCTCCAGGGCGCGGCGGGCGTCGGCCACCTTCATGCGGCGCGGGGTGCCGGGGCGGTTGCCGAACATGCCCTTCATCATCTCGCCGAGGTTGATGGCCTGGCCCGGCGGCATGCCGGGGATGTCGAGCTGGCCGATCGGGGTGCCGGCGCTCTCGGCCAGGGTCAGCTCGATCTCCTTGTCCTCCATCTGGCCGTTGCGCAGCATCTGGCGGAACTTGGAGCGGGTGTCGGCGGAGGCGTGCTCGCCGCACAGCGCGGTAATCAGGCGCTCCTCGGCGGCGAGTTCGGCGCGCGGCTGCATGTCGCGGCGGGCGGCGTCGCGCAGCATGTTGATGGCGGCCTCCACCAGGTCGCGGGCGATGCTCTCCACGTCGCGCCCGACGTAGCCCACCTCGGTGAACTTGGTGGCCTCCACCTTGAGGAAGGGCGCCTGGGCGAGCTTGGCCAGCCGGCGGGCGATCTCGGTCTTGCCGCAGCCGGTGGGGCCGATCATCAGGATGTTCTTGGGCACCACCTCCTCGCGCAGCCCCTCGGGGAGGCGGGCGCGCCGCCAGCGGTTGCGCAGCGCGATGGCCACGGCCCGCTTGGCGTCGTTCTGCCCGATGATGAAGCGGTCGAGTTCGGAGACGATCTCGCGCGGGGAATAGGTCGGCACGTCCATGAATATCTCCTCCGGCGCCTTATCCTGCCTCGAAACCCAATGCGCCTTCTCCATCATTTGCTGTCGGACGCCTCGCCCAGCGCCTCCACGATGACGGAATGGTTGGTATAGATGCAGATGTCGCCGGCGATGGCGAGCGAGCGGCGGGCGATCTCCTCGGCGGAGAGCCCGTCCACGCCGATCAGCGCGCGGGCGGCGGCCAGCGCGTAGTTGCCACCCGAGCCGATGGCGACGATGCCGTCCTCGGGCTCCAGCACGTCGCCGTTGCCGGTCAGCGTGAAGCTGCGCTCGATGTCGGCGACGATCAGCATCGCCTCGAGGCGGCGCAGGTAGCGGTCGGTGCGCCAGTCCTTGGCCAGCTCGACGCAGGCGCGCTCGAGCTGACCGGGGAAGCGCTCCAGCTTGCTCTCCAGCCGCTCCAGCAGCGTGAAGGCGTCGGCGGTGGCGCCGGCGAACCCGGCGAGGATGGTCTCGCCGGGCCCGATGCGCCGCACCTTGCGCGCGTTGCCCTTGATGACGGTGTTGCCCAGCGTGACCTGGCCGTCGCCGGCCATCGCCACCTGGCTGCCGCGGCGGACGCACAGGATGGTGGTGCCGTGCCAGCCGATCGGATCGTATCCGGGGGAGGTATTCATGAAATCGCCCTGCATGATGCCCCGAAATGGCGCCGCCGGCCGCGCCGATCAAGCCGCAAGCGACACGCGACCGTGCCGCGGGCCCATTTTCTCCGCCGGGGAGGGGCAAGGAAGGCTTCTTTTTGCCTTCCGGGAAATTCGCCCTGGGGGATTTCGCCCCTCTGCAGGAACGGCGAAGCCCATAACCCCTGTTCCCCTCCCCCGCCGATCGATCTTTCCCCCCGAACCGGGCCGACGCACGTCCCCAAACGGACAAAAGTCCTTTTGCTTCTTTTCCTTCAGGAAAAGAAGTTCTTGCCTTCTCTTGCCGGGCCTGCTGGCGGTTCCATGTCCGTGATGTCACCCGGCCGCGCTTTCCCCGGCGCGCCGTTTCGGGTAGTGCTGGGGGCATGTCCAGCACCCAGCCCCGCCGGGTCGCCCTGACCCGCAGCACCGCAGAAACCACGATCACCCTCACCCTGGACCTCGATGGCACCGGGCAGAGTCACATCGCCACCGGCATCGGCTTTCTCGACCATATGCTGACGGCGCTCGCCCGCCACGCGCTGTTCGACCTGGCGGTGGAAGCCAAGGGCGACCTGGAGGTGGATTTCCACCACACCACCGAGGACGTCGGCATCGTGCTCGGCCAGGCGCTGGCCAAGGCGCTGGGCGAGAAGCGCGGAGTGCGCCGCTTCGGCTCGGCACTGATCCCGCTCGACGAGGCGCTGGCGGAGGCGGTGGTCGATCTGTCCGGGCGCGCCTATCTCGCCTGGGACGTCACTTTCGCGCGCGACACGGTGGGCGAGATGGACACCGAGCTGTTCGAGGAGTTCTTCCGCGCCCTCGCCTTCAACGCGGCGATCACCCTGCATCTGACGCAGCGGACCGGGCGCAACAGCCACCACATCGCCGAGACGCTGTTCAAGGCCACCGCGCGGGCGCTGCGCCAGGCGGTGGAGATCGACCCGCGGGCGGCGGCGCTGGTGCCCTCCACCAAGGGCGTGCTGTGAGGAGCTACACCCTCCACACCCGGCTGGGCGAACCGCCGGAGCTGGTGGCGGAGGGATTCGCGTGGGGCGCGCTGGTGTTCGGGCCGTTCTGGCTGCTCGCGCGCGGTGCGGCGCTGCCGGGGCTGCTGGGGCTGTGCGTCGCCTTCCTCTTCGCGCTGCTGCCCGCGCCTTACGGCAGCGCGGCGTTGCCGGTGCTGGCGTGGGGGTTCGGGCTGTTCGGCCACGACCTGCGCCGCTGGAGCCTGGCGCGCCGGGGCTACGCGCTGGCCGGCGTGATCCGCGCGCGCAGTCAGGAGGATGCTCTCGCGCGTCTCTTCGCCGAGCGGCGCGAGCTGATGGCGGAGGCACTTGCGACATGAGCATGAAGATCGCGGTGATCGACTACCAGAGCGGCAACCTGGCCTCGGCCTCGCGCGCGCTGGCCCGCGCCGCCCACACCGAGGGGCTTGCCGCCGAGGTGGTGGTGAGTTCTGAGCCCGAGGTGGTGGCCGCCGCCGACCGGCTGGTGCTGCCCGGCCAGGGCGCCTTCGCCGACTGTGCCGCCGGGCTCGCCGCCCGTCCCGGCCTGCGCCAGGCCCTCGCCGAGGGGGTGGCGGCCGGCAAGCCGTTCCTCGGCATCTGCGTGGGCATGCAGCTGATGGCCGAACGCGGGCTGGAATTCGCGGTCACCCCCGGCTTCGGCTGGATCGCCGGCGAGATCGCCGAGATGGAGCCCGCCGACAACCTGCGCCTGCCGCAGATGGGCTGGAACGATCTGCACTTCGCCCCCGGCTCGCATCCGCTGCTGAAGGGGCTCGCGCCGGGCGACCACGTCTATTTCGTCCACTCCTTCGCGCTGTCCGGCGCCGACCCCTCCGAGGTGATCGCCACCACCGACTACGGCGGCGACGTGGTGGCGATGGTGGCGCGCGACAACATGGCGGGCACCCAGTTCCACCCCGAGAAGAGTCAGGCGGTGGGCCAGCGCATCCTGGCGAATTTCCTGCGCTGGGCTCCGTAGGGAGGACCCGATGCTGCACGATGACGCCTCTCTGCCCCCCGGTTCCGACACCCCCGTCGAAACCGGCTCCGCGGCGCCTCTGCCCGATGCCTCCGGGCGCACCCCCGTTTGTGCCATCGAGCGCGTCTCCGAGATCTCCGAGGAGGACCTCGCGGCCCTCTGCGAGGCCACCGACGCGGCGATCATCGAGGGCGGCGGGTTCGGCTGGCTCTCCCCGCCGGGCCGGCTGGTGCTGGAGGGCTACTTCCGCGGCGTGCTGCTGGTGCCCGAGCGCGACCTCTACCTCGCCCGGCTCGACGGCGTGGTGGTGGGCTCGGCGCAGCTGGTGCGGATGCCGCGCAACAACGAGGCCCAGGCGTTCTCGGCGACGCTGATGCACGCCTACCTCGCCCCCTACGCGCGCGGCCACGGGCTGGGGCGGATGCTGCTGAAGCGGGCGGAGGAGGGGGCCCGCGCGGTGGGCTTCCAGGTGCTCACCCTCGCCCTGCGCGAGCCCCAGACCGCCGCCATCGCGCTGTTCGACTCCCTG
>CALNAL010000126.1 GCA_937874445.1 uncultured Acetobacteraceae bacterium
GTCCGTAACCGATTGGTGCGTAAGGAACGGGAAGAATCGGGGTTTTATGATGTTTTTTGAACGAGATAAGGTATTCCTGCGTTCTTGAAACGCCGTGCATTTGTGCTCTGGACGACGCGGCGAATCCGGGGCAAGAATGGCTGCGGGAGCGTCCAGAATGAAACGTGTCAGAATCGGCCTCATCGGCAGCGGATTCGTGGCAACGCTGCACATGCATGCCTACCGGCGTGTCTACGGCCTCGAAGCCGAGGTGCGCCGCGTCGCCTCCACATCCCCCGACGTCGCCGCCTTCGCCCGCGCCCATGCCATCCCCAAGGCGGGCCAGGACTGGCGCGCGCTGCTGCGCGACCCCGAGATCGATGTCGTGGACATCTGCACCCCGCCGGTGCTCCACGCCGGGATGGTCGTGGAGGCCCTGGCGGCGGGCAAGCACGTGATCTGCGAGAAGCCCTTCACCGGCTATTTCGGCCGCCCCGGCGATGTCGCGCCGATCGGGCGCACCGTCCCGAAGGCGACGATGTACGCGCGGGTGATGGAGGAGATGGACCGCACCTGCGCGGCCATCCGCACCTCCGGGCGGCTGTTCTGCTACGCCGAGGACTGGGTCTATGCCCCGGCGGTGCGCAAGATCGCCGAGATCCTCGCCGCCACCGGCGACCGCATCCTCTTCATGAAGGGCGAGGAGAGCCATTCCGGCTCGCATGCGCCGCATGCCGCGCAATGGGCCGCCTCGGGCGGCGGGGCGGTGATCCGCCAGGGCTGCCACCCGCTCTCGGCGCTGCTGCACCTCAAGGCGGTGGAGGCGGCGGCGCGCGGGGAGACGGCCATGGTGCGCGACGTCACCTGCGACGTCGGCGTGCTCACCGCCGGGCTCGACGCGCGCGAGCACGCCTACATCCAGGCCCGTCCCGAGGACGTCGAGGACTGGGGCACGATCACGCTGAGCTTCGCCGACGCCACCAAGGCCACGGTGTTCGCCGGCGACATGGTGCTGGGGGGCGTGCGCAACCTGGTGGAGGTCTACACCACCGGCGGCACGCTGTTCGGCAACATGGCGCCCAACAACCATGTCACGACCTATCTCACCGACGAATCCCGGCTCGGGGACGTCTATTTCACCGAGAAGGTCGATCGCAAGACGGGCTGGCAGTTCCCCTGCATCGACGAGGAGGCCACCCGCGGCTACCTCGGCGAGATCCAGGACTTCATGGAATGCGCCGCCTTCGGGCGCCAGCCGCTGGCCGGGGTGGAACTCGCCCGGCAGGCCATCCAGGTGCACTACGCCGCCTACCTTTCCGCCGAGGAGGGGCGGCGGGTCGTTCTCTAGAGCAGATCGCGCCCGGGCGGGATCGCGTGATCCCGCCCGGGACAACAAACCGCCAGAGCATTTTCCGGGAGCCGCTGCGAACGAAAAGGCTCTGGGGCCGACCGCAAGCCACAAAAAATTCGGGAGAGAAATGAAATGACGCGCATCCTGGCAGACGTGCCGCTCGGGCGACGGCCGCTCCTCGGCCTGGCCGCGGGGCTGGGGCTGGTGGGGCTGTGCCCCGGCCGCGCCCGGGCGGCGTGGAAACCCACGCGGCCGATCAACCTGATCGTGCCCTGGGCCGCCGGCGGCTCGACCGACCAGGTGATCCGCGTGACCGCCGCCGAGCTGGAGCGGCCGCTGGGGCAGACGGTGGTCATCATCAACCAGCCCGGGGCCTCGGGGGCCATCGGCACGCGCGGCTGCCTCTCGGCCGCCCGCGACGGCTATACCTGGGCCTCCGGCGCCGCCCAGGACCTCGGCGCCTACGAGACCCTCGGCTCGGTGCAGACCCGCATCACCGACTGGCACCTCTATCTCAGCGTGGCCAACGTCTCGGTGCTGAGCGTGGGGGCCTCCGCGCCGTACAAGACCGTGTCCGACCTGATGGAGGCGATGAAGAAGCGCCCGGGCAAGATTTCGGTGGCCACCGGCGGCGTGACCTCCTCCGGCCACGCGGCGATGGACATGATCGCCAAGGCCGCCGATGTCACCTATCGCCACGTCACCTACGACGGGGGCAACCCGGCGGTGATCGCGACGGTGTCGGGGGAGGCCGAGGTCACCACCCAGCTCGCCGTGGAGCAGGCCGACATGATCCGCGCCAAGCGGCTGCGCCCGCTCGCGGTGGTGGGCGACAAGCCGCTGGAGCTGGGGGGCTACGGCGTCATTCCGCCGCTGTCCGACACGCTGAAGGGCTTCATGGCCCCGGTGAACTACTTCGGCGTCTTCGTCCCCAAGGGGGTGCCGGAGGAGGTGATCACCGCCATGGACGACGCCTGGAAGAGCACCATCCTGTCCTCCGAGGCGCTGAAGAAATACGCGGTGGCCAAGGGCGCGCTGTTCGACCCGCTCTACGGCGCGGCGGCCCAGAAGGCGGTGTTCCCCGCGGTGCAGGCCAATGCCTGGATGCTGTTCTCCACCGGGCAGGCCAAGGTCTCGCCCGATACGGTCGGGCTGCCCAAGCCATGACTGCCGGGGGGAGTGCCGCAGGCAAGGGGGGCCCGCCCGCCGGCGCGCCCTCCGGCGCCGCCCGGGCCGACCTGGGCGAGGGGCTGGGCTGGGCCGGGCTGGGGCTCGCCATTCTGGTCCTGTCCCTCTCCATGGACCGCCTGGCCGAGCAGGGAGTGGAGCCCTACGCCGTGCCCGGCCTGCTGCCGGGGCTGCTGGGCATCGGCATGATGCTGTTCGGCGGGCTGCTGGTTTGGCGCGGACGGGGGATGGTCCGGCTGGCGGCAGGGGGGGCGCGCACGAAGCAGAAGAGCGACCTGCGCGCCGGACGCCTGCTGGTCGTGCTGGCGCTGTGCCTCACCTATTCGGTGGCGCTGGTCGGCCACGGCATTCCGTTCTGGCTGGCCTCGTGGGTTTTCGTCTCCGCCTCGATCCTGGTGCTCCAGCACGGGGCCCACCAGGAGGCCGGACGCGCGCCGAACTGGACGCGCGAGATCGCCCTGGCGACCTTCATCGGCCTGTGCGCCGGCGTGTTCTTCACCGTGCTGTTCCAGTACTTCTTCCTCGTCCATCTGCCCTGACGCGCGGAGGGATTCATGTTCATCGGTCTCTCGGAACTCGGCCAGGCCTATCTCTCGGTGCTGAATCCGCTCTCGCTCGCCTACGGGCTGGGGGGCGCGTTGTGCGGCATCCTGGTGGGCTGCCTGCCGGGACTTTCCGCCACGTTGTGCATCGCGCTGCTGACCACGCTCACCGTCAAGCTCGACGCCAACCACGCCGTGCTGATCCTGGTGTGCTCCTATGTGGGCACGCTCTACGGAGGGTCGCGCTCGGCGATCCTGCTCAACATCCCCGGCACCGCGGCCAACGCCGCCTCCTGCGCCGACGGCCACGCCCTGGCCCAGCGCGGCGAGGCGGGACGGGCGATCGGCATCGCCACCTCGGGCGCCTTCACGGGGGTGCTGTGCGGGGTGATCTGTCTGGCCGCCTTCACGCCGCTGCTCGCGCGGGTGGCGCTTTCCTTCGGTTCCTACGAGTTCTTCTGGCTGGCGCTGTTCGGGGTGACCATCTCGGGGCGCATCGTCGGCAACGACCCGGTGCGCGGCTGGCTGATGGGCCTGCTCGGACTGTTCGTGGCGCAGATCGGCCAGGACGGACTCTATGCCCATGACCGCTTCACCTTCGGCTTCGACGAGATGTCGGGCGGCATCGCGCTGATCCCGGCGCTGGTGGGGGCGTTCGGCTTCTCGGAAATCCTCACCACGCTGACCACGCCGACCACCACCGTGGTCAACCTGCAGGACTCGGTGCGCCCGCGCTTCCGCGAGGTGTTCCAGTACTGGCAGACCGCGCTGCGGTCGGGGGCGATCGGGGTGCTGACCGGCCTGCTGCCGGGGATCGGCGAGGATGCCGGCGCCTGGATGTCCTACGGGGCGGCGCGCATCTTCTCCAAGGAGAAAGACCAGTTCGGCAAGGGTTCGATCGACGGGCTGATGGCGGCCGAGACGGGCGACATGTCCTCCATCCCAGGCCACATCATCCCCTGCCTGGCGCTCGGCGTGCCCGGCTCGGCGCCCTCGGCGGTGCTGATGGCGGCGATGATCATCCATGGCGTGCAGCCCGGGCCGATGCTGATGATCGAGCATCCGCAGTTCATCTTCGATGTGGTGGCCTTCACCACGCTGGCGATGTTCACCATCCTGGTGTTCGGCCTGTTCCTGGTGCGGCCGCTGCTCTACGTGCTGCGGGTGCCGCGGCCGATCCTGATGCCGATCATCTTCCTGCTGTGCAACATCGGCGCCTTCGCCACCGCCTCGCGGCTGTTCGACATCTACGCGATGGTGGCGGTGGGGCTGGGGGCGTTCTTCCTCCGCCGGCGGGGATACGCCATGGCGCCCTTCGTGCTCGGCCTGGTGCTGGGGCCGCTGCTCGACAAGAGCCTGCGGCGCGGCCTGGTGCTCTCGGGCGGCTCGCTGGAGCCGTTCTTCACCCGGCCGATCTCGATCCTGCTGTTCTCGGTGATCGCCCTGACCGTGCTGCTGCAGATCCCCGCGCTGCAGGGGCTGGTCGCACGATTGATGCCGTGGAAGCGGGAGGCCGCGGCGAACTGAGGAGGTCCCCTCTATCTGGACAGTTTGGCAACCTGGATAAGCTCGGTTCTGGATATTGGCAGGCCGCCAGTCTCTCCGGTTTGCCTATCCCGCAGCCCGCCGGTGAAGCGCGCTCCGCTCCGGCGCCGGGTGACGCGGCCCGCGAAGACGGGGAAGGCTTTTTCCGGCCGTCCGGGAAAAGAAGCGATAAGGGGTTTCGTTCCTGTGGCTCCGCGTCTGCAACGGACGCGGAGCCGCGCGGGGCCGGCTACCCCCAGCCGAGGGCGACCGCCGCGTGATAGGTGAGGAAGGCGCCGAGATAGGCGAGCGCCATCATGTAGGCGAACATCGCCGCCATCCAGCGCCAGGAGCCGGTCTCGCGTTTCACCGTGGCCAGGGTGGCGGCGCACTGGGGCGCGAAGACGTACCATGCCAGCAGGGCGAGCGCGGTGGCCAGGCTCCAGTTCTGCGCCAGCGCGGCGCCGAGCTGGGTGGTGTCCTCGGCGCCATCGGAGGCAACGGCGTAGACCGTGCCCAGCGAGGCCACCGCCACCTCGCGCGCCGCCAGGCCCGGCAGCAGCGCCACGTTGATCTGCCAGTTGAACCCGATCGGCGCAGTGATCGGCTCGATGAAATGGCCGATGCGCGCGGCCAGCGAATAGTCGATGGCCGGCTGGGTGGCATTCGCGGGCGGCTGGGGGAAGGAGGCGAGGAACCAGATCACCATCATCATCGAGAGAATGATGGTGCCGGCGCGGCCGAGGAAGGCGCTGGCGCGGTGGTAGAGGCCGAGCGCGATGTTGTGCAGGTGCGGCAGCTTGTAGTCGGGCAGCTCGAGCATGAAGGGTTCGGTGGGGGAGTGGCGCCAGACCAGGTGCTTGAGCACCCAGGAAACCGCCAGCGCGGAGACGATGCCCGCGACATAGAGGCCGAACATCACCAGCCCCTGCACCCGCAGCCCGGCCCATTTCGCCTGGGCGGGGATGAAGGCGGCGATCAGCAGGGCATAGACGGGGATGCGCGCCGAGCAGGTCATCAGCGGGGCGACCATGATGGTGGCGAGCCGGTCGCGCCGGCTGTCGATCACGCGCGTCGACATGATCCCGGGAATGGCGCAGGCGAAGGAGGACAGCAGCGGGATGAACGCCCGCCCGTGCAGCCCCGCCCCGCCCATGATGCGGTCCATCAGGAAGGCGGCGCGGGCCATGTAGCCGGAATCCTCGAGCAGCAGGATGAAGAAGAACAGCACGAGGATCTGCGGCAGGAAGGTCACCACCGCGCCGACGCCGCCGATGACGCCGTCGCGCACGAAGGAGCGGACCAGGCCGTCGGGCAGCCAGTCCGCCACCTGCCCGCCGAGCCAGTCGAAGCCGGCGCCGATGGCGTCCATCGGCGGCTGCGCCCAGGTGAACACCGCCTGGAACATCACGAACAGCACGACCAGCAGCAGGAGGATGCCGAACACCGGGTGGAGCGCCACCTTGTCGATGCGCCGCGAGACGGTGTCGGGCTGAGGGGGGGCGACGACGCAGGCCGCGATGAGGGCGTCGGCCTTGCGCTGGAGCGCCCGGATGGTGTCGCCGCCCCGCTCCTCCCAGGTGGAAGGGCGCACCGGAGGTGGGTTGGCGGCGAGGGCGTCGAGAGCGGCCAGCAGAGACTCGGTGCCGCCGCGGCGCACCGCGACCGAAGAGACGACGGGAATGCCGAGCTCCTCGGAGAGGCGCTCAAGGTCGATTTTCCAGCCGCGGTGACGGGCGATGTCGAACATGTTGAGCACGAGGACCATCGGCCGCCCGACCTTGCGCAGCTCCAGCACCAGACGCAGCGAGAGGCGCAGATTGGTGGCGTCGGCGACGCAGAGCAGCATGTCGGGGATCTGTTCGCCCTCGAGACGGCCGAGCACCGCGTCGCGGGTGACGATCTCGTCGGGGCTTCGCGCGCGCAGGGAATAGGTGCCGGGCAGGTCGATCAGATGGATCACGCGCTGTCCGGGGGTGGTGAACACGCCCTGCTTGCGCTCGACGGTGACTCCCGGATAGTTGGCGACCTTCTGGTGGGTGCCGGTCAGGACATTGAAGAGGGCCGTCTTGCCGCAGTTGGGGTTGCCCACCAGGGCGATGCGCAGCGCGCTCCCCCCGGC
>CALNAL010000127.1 GCA_937874445.1 uncultured Acetobacteraceae bacterium
GCCCGGTCGGCCAGCGTGCGCGCCACGGTGCTGCCGGTGGCGAGGGCATCCCCGCCGGACAGGTCCGTGACCACCCCGACCTGTCCGGCCACGCTCTGCACGGGCGCCACCGTGGGCGACACCTGCGCCCACGCAAGAGACGGGTAGGCCAGGGCCGCCAGCAGCCAGGCGGAAGATCGGGGGACTTGGATTGGAAAATGCAGCATGATCAAGTGCTCACAATGGATGGTTGCGAAACGGGAACTCATATCGAAGGACCCGGAACAGACGGACCGCGCCCTTGGTAGGAATTTTTACCACAATCACCCCCGTGATTGAAAGGACTATATTCCTCCTTGACACCCGAAGACGCGGCGCACCGACCTGGGGGCAGACCCCATGCATTTTGGCAAACATCTCACGGCATGATATCGCCGGCCCCGGCTCAACCGAACAGGGGGGGATCTTTGGCCGATGCTGCGGGGATTGGTGGAGTACGTTTCGCGAAACTGCACGCGGGGCTGGGCCGCCTTCGAGGGGCGCGACATCCCGCATGTGTATGCGGTCCTGGACGGTCGCGTCATCGGCATCGGCAGGGCCGACATCGTCCGCAATGACCTCGAAGCCCTGGAGCCCCCGGCCCGTGCTTTCGTGATATCCTACGAGCGGCTGGTGTCGGCCGAGCAGGTCCAGGCGGTTCGGATCCATGTCGTCGGCCAGGACGATCCGCTCCTCGTCGCGGAAGGGGCACTGCTCGATGCCGGGCCGGTGAGTCGGGTTTTCGTGCTGGGCGCACCCTGCTCCGGCGGTCCGCAGATGGCCGAGGTGCTGGCGACCTCGATGAGCATCTCCCGGCTGCAGGGCGGCTGCATCGGAGCCCCCTTCGCCGTCGCCGCCGCGGCCCTGCGCGGGGCCCTGGGGACGGAGGACGCCTCCCCTCGATTCGTCACCCGCCAGGATTTCGTGAATCCCGTCATCGAGAGCGCCCGCAAAGCCTACTATTTTTCCGCCAGCGCCGCGTCGTTCCTGGAGGACGATACCGGCGCCGGCGCGATCACGGCGGCGCCGTTCCTGGCGGAATGTTTCCCGGATGCGCGGTTCCTCTACATGGAGCGGAATGGCATCCCGGCCGTTCTCGCCGGCCTGGCCGAGCGGGGGGGCAGCCTTGAGGAGCACTGCGCCGGCTGGAGCGCGGCCATGGAGGCCTGGGAGGACGTGCGCTCCAGGCTGCCCGGCTCTCTGGCCATTCCCTGGGAAGAGCTGCAGGCGCACCCCGAGGCGGTGGCCCGGCAGCTGGCAACCTACCTCGGCTGCCCGCATCTGGCCCGGCGGTTCGAGGAATCCCTGCGCCTTTGCCAGGCGGAGCAGGCCGGGGCGCAGGCCTGGCCGACGAGCCTGGCGGCCGCGGGCTGGTCTGTTGAGCAGCAGCAACTGTTCCGCAGAATCTGCGGAGCTGCCATGGCCCGGCACGGCTATGAATGCCCGGAATCGGAGGGGCCGACGCGATAGCGCCCCGGGGGCGGCTTTCGGGCCCTGTCTTGATTCGATAATGTGCGCGATGGCAAAATAACCGTCTCAGGCATCATGCGGCCGGCACGGGTCCTCATGCGCCGGCGGGATGCGGGTGGTTTGATGGTTTTTACCTCGACGGCTGCGAAAACCGAAAAGAGCGACAGGTCCGATCGGCCTTGATGGAGGAGCAGAACAGCGCCGATGGCCAGGCCGCCATGCCGGATCCGGAGGCTCTGCTGGGCGAGGTCGCCACGGCGGCCAGTCTGCGCGAGGCGGGGCAGGTCGATCGGGCGGAGGCCATCTGCCGGGCGGTCCTGAAGCAGAACCCCGCGCATTTCCTCGCCAATATGGAGCGGGGACGGTGCCTGCGCCTGCTGGGCCAGCACCCGGCGGCCCTGGCATGCTTTCTGGCGGCGCGGGCTGCCCAGCCCGACGATCTGTGGGGCCGCCTGGAAAGCGCGGCAGAGCTGCGCGAGACCGGCCGGCACGACGAAGCCGAGGCGATCTACCGGGACATACTGGAGGGCCAGCCCGACCAGCTGCAGGCCCGGATGGAACTGGGCCGCACTGCCCGCCTGCGGGGGGATCGGGCCGGGGCCCTCGCCAGCTTCGAGGCGGCCAGGGCGGCGCATCCCCGGGATCTCTGGGCCCGCCTGGAAGTCGCCTTCGAGCTGCGGGCGCTCGGGCGCACCGCGGAATCCGAAAAGATCTACGGGGCGATCCTGCAAGAACACCCCGGCCAGCTCCAGGCCGCCATGGAGCTGGGGCGCTGCGCCCGCCAGCGTGGCGACCGGGCCACGGCGCGGGCCTGTTTCCAGGCCGCCGCCGCGGCGCATCCGCAGGACATCTGGGCCCGCCTGGAGCTGGCCGGCGAGCTGCGCCACGACGGCAGCCCGCAGGAAGCCGAAACCCTCTATCGCGCCGTTCTGGCAGACGCGCCGGGGCAGCTGCAGGCCCTGATCGGGGTGGCCTGCCTGGCACGCGAGCGGGGGGACCGCCCGGCGGCGGAGCGGGGCTTTCGGGAGGCGGCGGCGGCGCATCCGGACGAAACGCTGCCCCGTCTCGAGCTGGCCACGGAGTTCCGCGACCGGGGGGATTTCGCGCAGGCCCTGGCGCTGGGCGAGGGCGTGCTGAAGCAGGAGCCCGCGAATGTCACGGCCTGGCTGCATGTGGCGCACACCCATGACGTCGCCGGAGACACGGACAAGGCGATAGGCTGCCTGCGGGATGCCGTGGCGCACTGCCCGCCGAATCCATGGCTGGAGCTTCAGCTGGTCCGCAGGCAGCGCCTCGCCGGCCGGATCGAGGAGAGCGAGAGCCTGCTGGGCGATATCCTCCTCCGCCGCCCCGCGGACGGCGATGCCTGGACCGAGAAGGCCGACGCGGCCCGCCAGATGCAGGTGTTCGAAGAGGCGGAGCCGCTGTACAGGAAAGCCCTCTCCTTGCAGCCCGGCAGCCTTGCCGCGGTTCTGGGGCTCGCCCAGCTGAAGTTCGACCGGGGCGACTATGCCGCGGCGCTCGGCCTTCTCGAGGAGCACTTCCCCCGCCCGCAGAGCATTCCGGAAGTGGCTGCCGTGCGGATCTTCCTGCTGCTCAAGCGCGGCGAGCTGCCGGCGGCCCGGGATCTGGCCCGCGCGGCAAGCCGGGCGGCGCCGGGCAACTTCATGTTGGCCCTGCAGGAGGCCCGGACCGAGACCCTGTGCGGCAACCTCGACACCGCCGAGAGGATGCTGCCGGCTCTTCCCGTGCGCAACACGCAGGACCAGGCGGGCGTCCTGCAGCTGCGCGGCCAGCTCGCCGAGCTTCGCTGGAAGATTCCGGAGGCAATCGCCTGCTATGCGCAGGCCCAGCGGCTCCAGCCGAAAAACCCGGGATTGTGTCTCGATCTGGCCCGCTGCCGGCTGCTGGACGTCGATCCGGGGCAGGCGCACCGGGCGCTGGAGCAGTATTGCGTCTTGCTGGCGCCCGAGCTGGCCCTGCACGGCCGATCGCCGTTGCGGGCCTCCCAGTCGATCCTGGGGCAGCTCGTCAACGAATACACGGTGCAGGCCGACGCGCTGGAAGCGTTGCACGCCGCCTGGGGCCTGCCCCCGGAGGAGCGGCCCGCGGCCCTGCTCGGCTTCGTGCGGGAATGGCCCGAATACACGCCCGGCGCGAGCGCCTGGCTGATGGCGCTGCGCCAGGCCGGGCGGGGGGGAAAGCCGGAGGTCCGTCCCCGGGAAGGATGGCCGATCCCGCGGGGCATCGTCCAGTTCTGGCATTCCGTTCCCCCCGACGATGTGCGCGAGGTGATGCAGAGCTGGGCGACGTGCAATCCGGGCTTCGCGTATCGCCTGTTCGACGATGCCGGCGCGCGGGACTTCCTGGAACGCTGCGACCCTTCCGTGCTGCAGGCCTACCGCATCGCGCGGGAGCCGGCGCAGAAGGCCGACATTTTCCGCCTCGCGTGGCTGTTCCTCTGCGGCGGGTATTATGCCGACGCCGATGACAGGTGCCTCGCCGCCATCGCGCAGGCCGTGCCGGCCGATGCCGGGCTGGTTTTGTTCCAGGATGACGTCGGCTCGATCGGCAACAATTTCATCGGCGCAATCCCAGGCCACCCGGTGATCGGCCGGGCGCTCGAGCAGGCGGTGCAGGCGGTCATCCGGGGCGATCACGAAATGCGAAGGCTCTCCACGGGGGCCGGCGCGTTGACGCGTGCCCTGGCGGAGGACGCCGCCGGGTCGCCCCTGGGAATGGCGGAATACATGGCGGGGATTCGCATCCTCGGGTTGGGGGAGATGCGCCGGATATCCGCCGCAGATTGCATTTGTTCCTACAAGAATGTCAGGAGATTTCGGAGAAAATCCGCATACGCTTCGAGAAACGGCAGGCTCTCGAGCGGGCGCGCCGGATAGGTCCTGGATCGCGACCGGGGGGCGCCGGGAGGGTCACGCGGGGGGAGCGAACCCGTACCGCCCGAACACCTCGGTGGCGGGCGGCCGGGTCAGGGCGATGAGCAGGAGCCCGGCGGCGGCGCGGCGGTCGGGGGCGATCGCCAGGGGGACGCCGCCGTAGCGGGCGTGCACGGCCAGGGCCTCGGGCGGACGAACCAGCGTGAAGGCGTCGCCCAGGGCCTGCATCCCGGCGAGCGCGGTGGTGCTGTAGCAGAGGAAGGCATCGACGCGGCCTTCCCGCAGGAAAGCGATGATCGGCGATTCCCCCGCCGGCGCGGCGGCCGGGGCGGGGTTCCAGCCGCCCACCAGCGGCTGCGCCTTGCCGGCCAGTATCTTTTCCGCCCCGGGGCGCAGATGCCCGGCCCGGGCAAACAGGGCCATGGCATAGTCCCCGCCGGGGTCGGCGCCGGGGGTGGAGGTGCCCAGCCGCACCGCCGGGTCGAGCAGCACGTCGAGAAAGCGCTCGGGGGTCACGGCCAGCGCGCGTCGCGCCAGGGCCACCACCGTGTTGGTCGCGAAGCAGATGACCTCCGTGCCGGGGCGGTGCTGGGCCAGGGCCTCGGGATGGGCCAGGTTGGCCGAGAGGAACAGGTCGCAGGCGGCGCCGCTCTCGATCTCGTGGCGCAGCCGGCCGGCCGGACCGAAGTGGAACTGGAACTCCCGGCGGTCGGCGAACATCTCGGTCAGGGCCCCGCGCAGGCTGCCGGCGGCAAAGATGCGCAGGGGAAGGGCGGGCATTTCGGGCATCGCGGATCTCGGCTCCTGCGTGACTTTGGGCTCCCGGTAGGATATGCCGCCCTGCGCTATCGCCAAACGAATACAGCGTGACCGTCCTGGCAGGACAGCATGCCCCAGAGCATGACTTTCCGCCGGGGACGATGGGGAGAGCGTCATGTTGCGTCAAGTTTTGTTACCTTTCGCCCTGCTGCTCGGGCTCTGGTCGGGATTCTGCGCCCCGGCGGGAGCGGAAGGGCGCCACGTGACCGACCAGCTCGGCCGCAGCGTCACGGTGCCCGCCGAGGTCCACCGGGTGGTGGCCCTGCAGCACCAGAGCCTCGACATCATCGTCGAGCTGGGCGCGGCCGATCGTCTGGTGGGCGTCCAGCGCAGCTGGCAGAGCCAGATTCCCGGCATCGACAAGCTTTCCCCCGGCCTGGAGAAGCTGCCCACGCCGGGCGATCTGACCAGCGTCAACATGGAATCCCTGCTGGCGCTGCATCCCGACGTGGTGTTCGTCACCAACTACGCGCCCCCGGCGATGATCGCGCAGATCGCCGGCGCGGGGGTGCCGGTGGTGGCGATCTCGCTCTCCAAGGGCGAGGGCGTCGGCCAGCCCAGGCTCAACCCCAGCTTCGCCGACGACGACGCCGCCTATGCCGCGGGACTGAAGGAGGGCGTGCGGCTGATCGCCAGCGTGCTCGGCACAGAGGCGCGCGGCGAGGCGCTGCTGAAGGCCGCCTTCGACGGGCGCCGGCTGGTGGAGCAGCGGGTGGCCGACATTCCCCCCGCCGCGCGCCTGCGCCTCTACATGGCCAACCCCGATCTGCAAACCTACGGGCTGGGCAAATACACCGGCGTCATCATGGCCCGCTCCGGCGGCATCAACGTGGCCGCCACGGGCGGGATGCGCGGCTGGGGCAAGGTCTCGATGGAGGACGTGCTGCGCTGGAACCCGCAGGTGATCTTCGTGCAGGACCGCTACGCGCCGGTGGTCGAGCAGATCCGCCACGACCCGGCCTGGGCGCCGGTGGACGCGGTGAAGAACGGGCGCCTCTACATCACCCCCGAATACGTCAAGCCGTGGGGCTATCCGCTGCCCGAGGCGCTGGCGCTGGGCGAGCTGTGGATGGCCAGCCGTCTCTACCCCGAGCGTTTCCGCGACATCGACGTGGCGGCGAAGGTGGAGGCCTTCTACCGCGACTTCTACGGCCATCCCTACGTCGGCCAGTACTGAATGATGCGGAGGGGGTTCGGCCTGTTCCTGCTGGTGGCGGCGCCGGTGGTGGCGGTGCTGGGCTCGTTCCTGCTCGGCCGCTACCCGCTCTCGCCGCTGACGGTGGCGCGGGTGATCGGCGCCGAGTTCCTGCCCCTTACGCCCGACTGGTCGGACGCGGTGCGCGCGGTGGTGATCGAGGTGCGCCTGCCGCGCATCCTCGGCGGACTGCTGATCGGCGGCGGGCTGGCGCTCGCCGGGGCGTGCTACCAGGGGGTGTTCCGCAACCCGCTGGTCTCGCCCTTCGTGCTGGGGGTGTCGG
>CALNAL010000128.1 GCA_937874445.1 uncultured Acetobacteraceae bacterium
CCCCGTCGCCGCCACTTTCCCCCGTCAAACTTGCCTGACTCGCGCGGCGCAAACCCACGCCCATAACGTTCCGTATTCGTAATATCTAGCCGCGGAGGACTCCGCGCCGCCCCCGGACGCGGAGCCAAACGGACAAAGCTTTCTTGGTTCTTCTTTCTCGAAAGAAGAACACCTTCCTTACATCGTGCCGACCAGCCGGACGCCCTTCCCGGGCGTCCGGCCGTCGAGGGCGCGGAATGGCGGCTCCAGGATCCCCGGTGCGGCAGCGCGAACATCCCGCGAGGCGCTACCGATCCGGATCCGGAACTGTCCCGGCGCCGCTCAGGAGGCTGGCGACATCATTTTTCCCATGATTTCATCGCGAATCCTCGATTTTGGCAGATCCCGTCATGCTCTAATCGACACCGATCCACGGGTTCTGGTTCCCGTAGTGCCTGTCGAGCGTCCGGCTGAACCAGCGGCCGTCGAGGACCTCCTTGACGATCTTTTCCTTGTCCGCCTGCGGAATGGATTTGTCCGCGTCGAGATCGCGCAGGATTTTCCCGTAGTCCTGCCGCTCGTGCGACATGGAGACCTTGGCGTGCTTCATGTCGGCATCGAGGACGAGCTGGGTCGGCCCGCTTCCGGCATTTTCCCAGGACTTCCACGTCACCAGCCCGTTGCCGTTCGGGGTGCCGCGCCACAGGAAGTTGGTAATGTACTGCTGGAACTTCCCTCCGAGGTCGCGGGCGCCCGGGTCCTTGAACGACCCCGGGAAGTTGGCGGAGAAGCCCGTGGATTCGCCGGTCAACAGGGGGATCCAGATGCCATGGAACGAGCCGAAAAGCCGTCCCATCCGCTCTCCCACGGCCTGCGGGTTGCCGCCCCAGGCGAAGCGGACCGTGTAGATCGGCGCGCCGTAGCGGTCGAACATCTTCTCGGCGGATTCCTGGGCGTTGAAGAGCGCGTACAGTTCGCTCCCGTAATGCACGGCGAACTGGTAGTCCTTCGCCTCCTGGCCGCCCGCCAGCAGGACGTCATCCTTCAGCGCGCTGTAGGCGGGGTCGAAGCGGGCGAACAGGGAGAACTCGTTGGAGCCCGTCGCCATGATCAGCGGAACGGCATTGTAGCGTGTCGTCTTGAAGCCGTCCTTCGGCAGGACGGTGCCGTCGTTGTAGAGATGCGGGAAGGCGGCCATGCGGATTCCGGCATCCGGCATCAGGCGGGCCAGCCGGTCGGCGGAGAGATGATAGAGGTAGTCCTTGACCGCCGGGTCGGAGGACAGCAGCCACTGGGCAGCCTCGACCTCGGTGGGCTTGACCTTGTCCTGCACGACCAGTGGGGCGATGGCCTTGGCGATCAGCTCGGCGCTGGCCGCCGAATCCGCCACCGTCATGCCGCCGCTGAACGAGATCGCCTTCTGGAACTGGCCGGTGAAGATCGGCGAGATCAGCATGGCCATGACGTCGCGCCCGCCGGCGGAAAAGCCGGAGACGGTGACGTTGCCGGGATTGCCCCCGAAGGAGGCGATATTCTCCTTGATCCAGTCGAGGGATTTGGAGATGTCGAGCAGCGTGTAGTTGCCGGAATCCTCGCGCGGATCGCCGGTGTGCAGGGCGGGCAGGTCGTTGAATCCCAGCAGTCCCAGGCGGTAGTTGATGGAGACCACCACGGCACGGGCGGCCGGCGCGAGCTGCTGGGCGTTGATCTCCTGGCTCGTTCCGCTCTGGTTGTTGCCGCCGTGGATGTACACGAGAACGGGGAGGCCGGTTTCCTCCGTGTTCGGGCGATAGATGTCGAGATCGAGGCAGTCCTCGCTGCCGATGATCTTGCCGGCGGCGGCCTGGATGCCGACCCCGGGAGCGCGGGTGGCGTCGAAAGTGTCCTGCCACGGGTCCGGCGAGACCGGCGCCTTCCAGCGCAGCGCACCGACGGGGGCCTTGCCGTAGGGGATCCCCTTCCACAGGAGCGTCGTGCCGTCATGCACGACGGCGCCGGCAACCTTGCCGGAGGAGACATCCTGGACGACGCCCTTTTTGTAGGGCGCGCCTTCCGCCGATGCGGCGTTCGTCAACGCCCCCGGGACGGACAGGGCGAGTGCGACGACGGACGCGTACCAGGCGACCCTGAAGCCGCTGTTTCGTTGTGGTGATGGCATGCATTTCCTCCTTGGGGGCGCGCACTCCGTTCCTGACGGCCAGGAAAGCCGCGCCGTGGATCATGATTTTTGAAACGGACAGTTCCCATCAAGTCATTCGAGAACCTCTCTTGCCGCCGCGGGAACCCGCCGGCGATCCTGGATCAGGCCGCGGCGGGGGAAATCCCGGCGGGACCGGCCTCGGGAGGGGGGGCGAGCCGTTCGGCCCCGGGCTCGGTCTGCCGCAGCCGCTCGACGTCGGCGCGCAGCGGATGGGCGGTGCCGGTGTTCATCACGGCGGCGGCGCCGGCGGCCATGCCCCAGGCGAAGGCATCCTCGTCGGAGGCCCCGCGAGCGAGGGCGAGCACCATCGCGCCGGTGAAGCTGTCGCCGGCCCCCACGGCGGAGCGGGCCTCGACCGCAACAGGGGCCCGCCGGCAGACCCCGTCGCGGCCCGCGAGAAGAGCCCCGTCGCGCCCGCAGGTGACGGCCACGCGCTCGGCCGCCCCGGACCGCACCAGCTCCAGGGCCGCCTCGGCCAGGGCGTCGGGGTGGCGCAGGGGGCGGCCGGCCAGCCCCTCGAACTCGCCCAGGCTCGGCTTGACCAGCGCGAGCCCCCGCCCCAGCGCGGCACGGAGCGCCGGGCCGGAGGTGTCGAGCACGAAGGGGCGCCCCTGGCGGCGGCAGATCTCGGCCATGCGGGCATAGAAATCCTCCGGCATCCCGGGGGCGAGGCTGCCGCTGCCCACCACCCAGCCGGAGCCGGACTGCGCCACGGCGTCGAGAACCGCCTGCCACTCCCCGGACGAGACTTCCGGTCCCCGGGCGACGAAGCGGAACTCCTGGCGGCAGGAAAGATCATTGACGGTGTAGCTGATGCGCGTCCCGCCCTGGATGGGCAGGGCCTGCATCGGCACGTGCTCCTCCTCCAGCAGCTGGGTGAGGAACTGTCCGGGGAAGCCGCCGGCCAGAAAAACCGCCAGCACATCGCCGCCCAGCTCGTGAATCACCCTGGCCACGTTGACGCCCCCGCCGCCGGGGTCCTGCATCTCATTACTCGTCCGCAATTTATGAATCGGCCGTACGCACGCCGCGTCGCAGGCGATGTCCACCGTGGGATTGACGGTCACGGTCACGATGCGCGGCAGGGTCATGGATGCATTCCCCTTCAGAAAAGCCTGTCCGCGCCAGGGCGGATTCGAAAATGCGGCAGGGCCGGCGGGCCCCGCGTCGAAAGGCGCACCCCCCCCGCCTTTCCGGAGGGGGGTGCGTGGGCTCAGGCGAGGGCGGCGGCGTAGGCCTCTGCGAGGGCGCCC
>CALNAL010000129.1 GCA_937874445.1 uncultured Acetobacteraceae bacterium
CTACCTCGCTGCCGGTCACCGGGCAGCCGTGGGCGGTAGCGTCGGCCAGCGCGGCCTGGGCGGCGCGGATGGCCATGGCGGTGCAGGTCTCCTCCGGCCCCTCGGCGATGCGGCGCTGGCGGATGCCGGTGCGCTCGCGGATCCAGGCGTCGGAGGTGTCGACGCGGGTGGCCAGCTCGTCGTTGGTCACGATGCGTCGTGGCAGGCAATCGCCGATTCCCACCAGAATGGCGCGGCCCGGCTCGACGCGGGAAGCCACCTCAGTGGGGTGCGGCAACGGAAGGGTCGCCTTGGCCGCCGGATGCTCCATGGGAGGGCTCGCTTTCTGGGTCGGTTCCGTTGGTGTCGCCCCGGGAACTGTCGTCGGGGGAACTATCGTCGGGGGAACTGTCGTCGGGGGTTGCCGGGGCGGCCGGATGCCCCTGGCCGTTGCGGCTGTTGGCGGGAAGCTGCGCGGAAATCCGCCCCAGCCCCTCGCGGATGCGGTCGTTGAAGTGATTGACCACCATGTCCATCGCCACATCGACGGCGTGGGAGAACCCCGGCCCGTCGGTGCCGCCGTGCGACTTCACCACCACGCCGTTGAGCCCGACCATCACCGCGCCGTTGTAGCGGCGGGGATCGACCAGCTCGCGCAGCCGCTCCAGCTCGGAGCGGGCCAGCAGATAGCCCAGCTTGGCGGTGAAGGAGGCGGTGAAGGCCTGGCGCAAAAGCTGCAGAATCAGCTTGGCGGTGCCCTCGGTGGTCTTGAGCGCGACGTTGCCGGTGAAGCCGTCGGTGACGATCACGTCGGTGGTGCCGGCGGCGATGTCGTGGCCCTCGACGAAGCCGCGGAACTGCGGGCCGATGTGGCTTTCGCGCAGGATGTCGGCGGCGGCGCGGATGGTGTCGTCGCCCTTGAGCTCTTCGCTGCCGACGTTGAGCAGGCCGAGGGTGGGAGCCACCAGCCCCAGCACGGTGCGGGCGAACACGTCGCCCATCACCGCGAACTCGACGAGGTTGCGCACGTCGCAGGAAACGTTGGCGCCGAGGTCGAGCATCACCACGTCGCCGCGCACGGAGGGGGCGATGGCGGCCATGGCGGGGCGGTCGATGCCGGCCATGGTCTTGATGACGATCTTGGCCAGGGCCAGCAGGGCACCGGAATTGCCGGCCGAAACCACCCCCTGGGCCTCGCCATTGGCCACCGCGTCGATGGCCAGGCGCATGGAGGCGCGGCGCATCCTGAGGGCGGAGGTCGGCTTGAGATCGCCGGTGATGGCGTCCGGGGTGTGGCGCACGACGCAGCACGCCGCGGCCCGCTTGTGGCGGGCCAGCAGCGGGGCAAGGCGGGCCTCGTCACCCACCAGCAGGAAGCGCGCACCGGGATGGCGCTCGGCGGAGATGTCGAGCCCCTCCACCACGATCTCGGGCGCATGGTCCCCTCCCATGGCGTCGATCGCCAGGGTGAAGGACTCCCCGGAAGCCGCCCCAGAAAGGCTCTGGGTACGAGGGGTAGCGGGCTCGGTCACGGCCGGGTCCGTTGGCACGGAAGGCGCATGGTTCGGCCGCTCGGCATTTCCTGCTTTCCGACGGGACGGCGCGCCCTCAGGCGCGGACGACGCCCTTCAGGGGCTTCCCGGCGGCCGCCACTTCGCGTCCGTCGTAATGGCCGCAGTGCGAGCAGACATGGTGCGGGCGCTTCAGCTCGCCACAGTTCGGGCACTCGACATAGGCCTCGGTGGCAATCGCCTCGTGGCTGCGGCGCATGCCGCGGCGCGACGGGGACGTCTTCTTCTTCGGTACGGCCATGGGACTAAGCCCCTTCGATCTGCGTGATGCCCCGGAATGGCCGGCGTTGCGGATGCTCCGCGAGGCCGTCGGGAGGCGGTCACAGGATGGCGTTATTGCAAGGCGCGCCGTCTAGCAGAGGCAGGCACTCCCCTGCAAGGGACGGGGCTCGCATGGCACGCATCCTAATGCGGCAAGTTGCGCCTGGCCAGAGCGGCGAAAGGCCCTTCCTCCGGGTCCGCCGCAGCGGCCGGCAGGGCGGCGCCAGGCTTGCGCGGCCAGGGGTCGAGCGCCAGGGCGAACTGCTCCACGGCCGCCTCGCCGAGATCGATCTCGCCGGCCGCATAGGCGAGCTCGTCCTCCGAATCGGGGTCCTCGTTCTCCGATTCGGTTCCGGCCGGCACGAAGCGCACGGCGAAGTGTTCCTCGGTTTCCGCCTCGAAAAGCTCCAGCGAGACCACGCATTCCCGCACCGCCCTGGCGCGCAGCCAGCCCTCGGCGCGCACCACCCCCGCGCCGAGCGGGACCAGCCGGAAGCGACACCACAGCGCACGCACCTCGGGCAGCTTCATGCGCCGGGCCAACGCAAGGCATTCCGCCGCGTCGGCCTCCACCACCTGCTCCACGCCCGTGGCAGGCACATTCTCCGTCGCGAGTCTCCGGCTCAGCTCGACCGCCATGGTCCCTCCGCCTTTCCCTGCCCCCGCAGGAGGGGCTGCCTGCAAATGGCCCTTCCGGGCCGGACGCACACAAGCTACATCTACCGCGCCCGGCATCGACCGTATCGCGTCGGGTGCCGCCTTCGTCTAGCGCAGAGGGGGCACGGGTTGCCATGCCCGACGATCACGGGCGCCGTTTCCGGGTCGTGCGGACGGCGCCCCGGCCCGCCTGCTCCCGCCGACCCACTCCAGAGGATGCTGCCGCGTGGCCAAGCCGACCTCCCGCCTGTTCACAGCCCTCCTGCTCGTCGCAATGCTGGGCGGCTGCTCGTACATGCCCGCGTTCATGAGCTTCCCGCCCCAGGTGCGCGGCAACCGGATCGACCCGGACACCCTCGCCCAGCTCGTTCCCGGCACCTCGACGCGCGCCGACGCCCAGGCCCTGCTCGGCTCGCCCACCGCCCACGCCAGCTTCAACGACAATACCTGGATCTACATCAGCGAAGTGACCCGCCCGCAGATCGGCGGCACCAACGTGGTGCTCGAACAGAACACGGTCGCACTCAACTTCGACGACCGCGGCGTGCTGCGCGATATCCAGCGCAAGAACGACGACGATTCGCGCCCGGTCGCCGTGGTCTCGCGCACCACCCCCTCCCCCGGCAGCGACGTCTCCTTCATGGGTATGCTGCTCGGCAACGTCGGCCGCTTCAGCGCCGCCCCCACCGGAATGAACTCGTCCGCCTCGTCCACCGCAGGCAGCCAGGGTAGCTCCACCAACCCCGGCAATTTCTAACCCCCCCGGGATAAGGTCCCGGGCAGCGCCGTGCGACGTGCCGACGTTCCGTCGGCCGGGGCGCTGCCCCGTGCCCCGCCAGGGCGCTGCCCTGGACCTGGCAGGGACGTTGTCCCTGCGCCCATTACGTTACGAATACGGAACGTTATGGGCGCGGGTTCGCGCCGCGCGAGTCAGGCAAGTTTGACGGGGGAAAGTGGCGGCGACGG
>CALNAL010000130.1 GCA_937874445.1 uncultured Acetobacteraceae bacterium
AGAGGGCCCGTCCGGCCGCGGGGGGGAGCCTCCCGGTTTTTCCGGGGCTTGCGGATCGGAGGGTGGCACGGGATTGTCACACGCCCGCGCTGGACGCCGCCGCGCCCGCGCCGCACCTTGCCGTTTTCCTGCGCGCGAGTCCTCCGCACATGTTGTTGCTGCAGCTGACCGATTTCCACATTCGCCCCCACGGCCGCCCCGCCATGGGGCGCTGCGAGACCAACATGCTGGCCGAGCAGGCCCTGCGCGCCGCGCGCGACTTCCGCCCCCGTCCCGATGCGCTGCTCCTCACCGGCGACCTCGCCCACGACGGCACCCCCGTGGAATACGCCCTGCTCGCCGACCTTCTCGCCCGCACCATCGACGTTCCCGTCTATGCCATTCCCGGCAACCACGACCGGCGCGCGGCCTTCCGGGCCGGGCTGGCCCACCTGCCCGGGGTGACGGAGCATCCGCGCTTCGTGCAGTACGTGGTGGAGGATCTGCCCCTGCGCCTGGTGATGCTCGACACGCTGGTGGAGGAAAGCGGCGGCGGGCAGCTCGGCCCCGAGCGCCTGGCCTGGCTGGAGCGGACCCTCGCTGCCGCGCCCGGGCGGCCCACCCTGCTGGCCATGCATCACCCGGCGTTTCGCACCGGAATGGGCGCGCTCGACCGGTCCGGCCTGGCCGATGCCGCCGCCTTCGCCGCCCTGCTGGCCCGCTTCCCGCAGGTGCGGCTGGTGGTCGCCGGCCATACCCACCGCACCATGTGGAGCCGGGTCGGCACGGTGCCGGCCTGCACCGCCCCCGGCGTGGCCCACATCACCGTGCTCGACCTCGCCGCGCGCGGCGGCAGCGAATGGGGGCTCGAGCCGCCCGGCTTTCTCGTCCACTGCCTGGACCCGGAGGGCGGCCTCGTCTCGCATACCGCTTCTGTCGGGCCGTTTCCCGGGCCGTTCCCCTTCCTGCCCGAGACCGACTGATCCGGGTCCCTCAAGGGGCGTGTCGCGGCAAGGGAAGGAAGGTGTTCTCCTTTCGAGAAAGGAGAACCAGGAAAGCTTCATCCGTTAAGGCTCCGCGCCTGGATCAGACGCGGAACCAAACGAACAAAGTCCTTTTTGCTTCTTTTTCCTTCAGGAAAAAGAAGACCTTCCTTCCCTTCCTTCCCGGCCGTCCTGCGCTATCCTCCCCCGCCGTACCGGGCCCCCGCCCGGTCGCCATCGCGACGAGGAGAGGGCCTGTGGACGAACGCCAGCTGAAATTCCTGATCGAGGAGGTGCGCCTCGGCCGGCTCGCCCGCCGGGACCTGGTGCGCCGGTTGGCGGCCTTCGGGATCACGGCGCCGGCGGTATGGCATCTGCTGGCGTATGCCGGCGTGGCCCAGGCGGCGGA
>CALNAL010000131.1 GCA_937874445.1 uncultured Acetobacteraceae bacterium
GGCGGGGGGGGGCGGGGGGGCGGGGGGCGCCCGGGCGCCCCGCCCCCCCCCCCCCCCCCCCCCCCCCCCCCCCCGGGGGGCCGGTCCTTGGCGGGGCCAGGGCGAAGCCCTGGCCTTGGCGATGCGAACCGCGGCATGACCCCGCCGCGCCCCATCTGGCGCGGCCGGCGCGAACGGGCCTAGCCTGATGCCCCGGGAGGATTTTCCATGACAGTCTCTTCGTCTGGCGACGACATCATCGCCCTGCGTGCGGTGCGCGGCTTCCACGTCGGCGGCGAGCAGGTGGCGTTGAGCGGGCTGCCGGTGGCGCAGATCGTCGCCATTCCCGGCTCCGCGCCGCGTCCCTCCGATCCCAACGGGCACTACCAGGTGGGCCAGCTCTACGTGCAGCGCTTCGAGCTGGCCGCGCCGCGTGCCCCGGTGCCGCTGCTGCTGTGGCACGGCGGCGGGCTCTCCGGTGTGACCTGGGAGGATACCCCCGACGGCCGCCCGGGCTGGCTCGATTTCTTCCTCCGCCACGGCTGGGAGTGCTGGGTGAGCGACGCGGTGGAACGCGGGCGCGCCTCCTGGGCCCGCTATCCCGAGATCAACCCCGGCCCGCCGGAGCACCGCCCGATCGACCAGGCGTGGGGGATGTTCCGCTTCGGCCCGGACGGCGGCTATTCCCCCGACCCGGCGCGGCGGCAGTGCTTTCCCGGCCTGCGCTTTCCCGTGGCGGCGGCCGATGCGTTCGAGAAGCAGTTCGTCGCCCGCTGGACCACCTCCAATGCCGCCGCCCAGCGGGCCTATGACGCGCTGGTGCGCCGGGCCGGGCCGTGCGTGCTGCTCGCCCACAGCCAGGGCGGGCGCTTCGCCATGCAGGCCGCGGCCACGGCGCCGCAGCTCGTGCGTGCCCTGGTGCTGATAGAGCCGGCCGGCGGGCTCGATCCGCAGGTCGTGTCGCCAGCCCCCCTGCGCGGCGTGCCGACCCTCGTCGTCTGGGGGGATTTCCATGCGCAGAGCGCTTCCTGGCAGTCGCACCGCGCCCGTGCGGAGCGCTGGTTCGCGGCGGTGCGGGAGGCCGGCGGCCAGATCGACGTGCTCGACCTGCCGGCGCACGGGGTGCACGGGAACTCGCACATGCTGATGATGGACGACAACAACGACGCCATCGCCGCGCGGGTGCAGGACTGGCTCGCCGGGCGCGCTCTGCGACGCTGAGGCCGCACGGGAGAGGTTGACGCGCCCGTCCGCGATGGGCGATGCGGGGAGGGCGGATACGACACGCCGGATGCGGCCCCCCCCCGGCACGCCGGTGCGGCCGCCAGGAAAACGCAAGCAGGAAGCCATGGAACGCATCGTCTTTCTCGACCGGGCCACTTTCGCGCCGCAGATCCGTCTGCGCCGCCCGTCCTTTCCCCACGAGTTCGTCGACTATCCGCAGACCGCGCCGGGAGAGGTGGCGGAGCGCCTGGCCGGTGCCGGCATCGCCATCGTCAACAAGGTGAACCTGCGCGGCGAGCTGCTGGCCCGGCTGCCGGGGCTGAAGCTGGTCGCCGTGGCGGCCACCGGCACCGATTGCGTGGACAAGGAATACTGCCTGGCCCACGGCATCGCCGTCGCCAACATCCGCAACTACGCGCTGAACACGGTGCCCGAGCACGCCTTCTCGCTGATCCTGGCGCTGCGGCGGAGCATCGTGCCCTTCCGCGCCGACGTGCTGGCCGGGGAGTGGCAGAAGGCGGGGCAGTTCTGCTTCTTCAACCACCCCATCCGCGACCTCGCCGGGGCCCGGCTGGGCATCATCGGCGAGGGCGTTCTGGGCCAGCGGGTGGCCGAGCTGGGCCGGGCCTTCGGCATGGTGCCGATGTTTGCCGCCCACAAGGGAGTCACGGGTCTGGGGCCGCTCTACACCCCCTGGCAGGAAGTGATCGAGACCGCCGACGTCCTCACCCTGCATTGTCCGCTGACGCCGGCCACCCGCGGCATCATCGGGATGGCCGAGTTCCGCCAGATGAAGCGCCATCCGCTGCTCGTCAACACCGCCCGCGGCGGGCTGGTGGTCGAGGAGGACCTGGAGCAGGCCCTGGAGGAGGGGCTGGTCGCGGGGGCGGGCATCGACGTCACGATGCCGGAGCCGCCGCCTGCCGAGGGCGTGCTGATGCGCATCGCCGCCCGCCCCAACGTGATCGTCACGCCGCACATCGCCTGGGCCAGCGACGAGGCGCAGCAGGCGGTGGCCGACCAGCTGGTGGACAACATCGAGAACTTCGTCGCGGGCCGGCCGACCAACCTGGTGCGGGGCGCCTACTAGCGGGTGAACTCATAAAACCAGCCGGTGTTTTTCGAAGCCTCGAATCAAGAGGGGGTCCGAGGAAACTGGACAAGGGGATAAGTGGAAGGCCGGCCTGAGAGCGGCGAGGAAGCCGCGGAACAGGAGGGACCATGCCGAGACGGACGCGGCGGACACACAGTCCGGCCATCAAGGCGCACGTGGCGCCGGCGGCGTATTCCCCGCGCCGCAGTCTCGTCTCGGCTTCCTGCCGGCGCACGTGGTCGGCGGCCTGCGCGGCCATTTGGTGCCGATGTCACACAACCGCCATCGAGATCCGTCGTCCCCTCTCAGCGAGCACGCAAGCTCGGGAGAGCCTAATTCTTGCCGGCAATCGACAAACGTCCTTCCCCCCTGTGTTCGACGGCCTCTGATCCTTCCTGCGAGTTGCCGTGCGGCGCTTTCGCGCGTCCGGGGCCGGCTTCAGTCGATGAGGGCACCGCCGTCGAAGAAGGGGAACGGGCCGGCCCAGGCACCGACGCAGGCGGTGTGGCTGACCACCGTTCCGTCCCCCATTCCGTCTGGCGCGAACCAGTGGAGCTGGTAGCCGGGCGGTTCCAGCATGAAGGCGGAAGGCGCCTCGGCACGCAGGTCGAGCGCCACCTGATGCGCGGTCGAGGGGGCGGTGGAGGCCAGGGTGCCGGCCCAGCGGGTCGCGATCGGCCGGTGCAGATGGCCCGAGAGGACCCGCTCCACCTGGGGATGGCGGGCGATGACGCGGGCCAGAGCGGCGGCGTCGGCCAGCCCGAGCGCGTCCATGTGGCCGATGCCGGTGACGAAGGGCGGATGGTGCAGCGCCACCACGGTGGGCCGATGCGGCTGCTCGGCGAGCCGGTCCGCGAGCCAGGCGATCTGCTCCGCCCCGAGCGCCCCGCCGCCCTGGCCGGGCAGGGTGCTGTCCAGCGCGATGACCCGCAGCGGGAAGCCCTCGACGGTGTAGCGGATCGGCCCCTCGCCGGTGCCGAGATAGGCATGCTCGGGGAAGGCGGCGCGCAGGGCGGCGCGGGAATCGTGATTGCCCGCCATCAGGTAGACCGGCCCTTCGAGCCCGGCGAGAGCGGCATGCAGCCGGGCGTATTCCTCGGGGCGGCCGGCGTCGGCGAGGTCGCCGGTCAGCAGCACCAGGTCGGGCCGGACCGGCTGGGCACGCAGATGCTCGAGCACGGCGGCGAGGCAGGCGGCGGTGTCCACCTGGCGATAGGCGAGGTGCCCCTCGGCCTTGAGGTGCAGGTCGGTGAGCTGGGCGAGGATCATCGCGAGGGGGTCTCCGGCAGGACGATCAGGGCGTCGGGGTCGAATTGCAGATGCAGCGCCGCGCCGGGCGGGACGCTCTCGGTGGCGGCGATGTCGAGGCTGAGGCGGGTGGCGTCGGGCAGGGCGAGGGTCAGCCGGGTGCGCTCGCCGAGGAACTGGGCGGCTTCCACCACGGCGGGCAGGCCGGTCTCGGCGCGGCGCACGGC
>CALNAL010000132.1 GCA_937874445.1 uncultured Acetobacteraceae bacterium
CTCCTGACCTTGCCCTTGCGGGGGGCGGGGGCCGCTTGTAGCTTGCGGCGCGCGTTTCCCGATTTTCCCTTTCCCCCTTTCGGCCGGAGATACCAGACAGCGATGAATTCCACTCCGACCTATCGACGCGTTCTCCTCAAGGTCTCCGGCGAGGCCCTGATGGGGCGCCGCGACTACGGGCAGGACCCGGAGACCGTCAGCCGCATCGCCGCCGACATCGCCGAGGTGGTGCATCTGGATGTGCAGGTCTGCCTGGTGATCGGGGGCGGCAACATCTTCCGCGGCGTTTCGGCCGCGGCCACCGGCATGGACCGCGCCCAGGCCGACTACATCGGCATGCTGGCCACCGTGATGAACGCCCTGGCCATGCAGAACGCCCTGGAGCAGCTCGGCATTCCCACCCGCGTGCAGTCGGCGATCCCGATGGCCTCGGTGTGCGAACCCTACATCCGCCGCCGCGCCGAGCGGCACCTGGAGAAGGGGCGGGTGGTGATCTTCGCCGCCGGCACGGGCAATCCCTTCTTCACCACCGATACCGCCGCCGCCCTGCGCGCCGCCGAGATGCGCTGCAACGCCCTGCTCAAGGGCACGCAGGTGGACGGCATCTACGCCGCCGACCCCCGCCGCGACCCCACCGCCGAACGCTACCAGCGCCTGGACTACCACGACCTGCTGGCCCGCGATCTGCGGGTGATGGACACCTCCGCGGTGAGCCTGGCGCGCGACAACAACGTGCCGATCGTCGTTTTCAACATCCACAACCCCGGCGGTTTCGCCCAGGTGATGCGCGGTGACGGGCGCTTCACGGTGGTTGACCGGACCGCTGCCGGCGAGACGGAAAAAGTCGCCGGCTGAACCACGCAGGAGGGACCAATGCCGACCGATCTGAACGGCCTCAAGCAGGATCTGACCCGCCGCATGGACGGCGCCTTCGAGACCCTCCGGCGCGAATTCGGGGGTCTGCGCACCGGACGCGCCTCGCCGGCGCTGCTCGAGCCGGTGCGCGTGGAGGCCTACGGCAACGAGGTGCCGCTCAACCAGGTCGGCACCGTCGCCGTGCCCGAGCCGCGCATGCTCACCGTGCAGGTGTGGGACCGCTCCCTGGTCAACCATGTGGTCATCGCCATCCGCGACTGCGGGCTGGGGCTCAACCCCGCGCCCGACGGCCAGCTGGTGCGGGTGCCCATTCCCCAGCTGACCGGCGAGCGGCGCATCGAGCTGTCCAAGGCGGCGCATCGCTATGCCGAGGCGGCCAAGGTGGCGGTGCGCGGCGTGCGGCGCGATGGCGTGGACCAGGCCAAGGCCCTGGAAAAGAAGGGGACCATCAGCCAGGACGACGAGAAGCACTGGCTCGACGAGATCCAGAAGCTGACCGATTCCTACGTCCGCCGCATCGACGAGGGTCTCGCGGAGAAAGACCGCGAGATCAAGCAGGTCTGAGGAACGACGGGGGCGCGCGCGGTGGCTGATTCCCGGCCGGTCCGGCCCCAGGGGCTCCCAGGGGCCCGGCCCCAGGGGCTTCCTGGGGAGGCGCCCCGCGGGGCGGGGGAGGTGGCTGATCCCTCCTGCCGGACGGCGCACCACGTCGCCATCATCATGGACGGCAACGGCCGCTGGGCCAAGGCGCACCATCTGCCGCGGGTGGCCGGCCATCGCGCCGGGGCGCAGGCGGTGCGGCGCACCGTCGAGTCGGCGATTCGCCACGGGGTCGGCTGGCTGACCCTCTATGCCTTCTCCAGCGAGAACTGGCGCCGCTCCCCCGGCGAGGTGCTCGACCTGACCGGGCTGCTGCGCGCCTATCTCAGGAGCGAGGTGCGCGAGCTGCGCAGCCAGGGCGTGCGGCTGCGCTTCATCGGCGAGCGGAGCCGCTTCGACGGCGACATCGTCACCCACCTCGACGAGGCCGAGCGGGAAACCGCCGGCAACACGCGGCTCAACCTGACCCTGGCGTTGTCCTACGGGGCCCGCGCCGAGATCGCCACCGCCGCCCGGACCGCCGCCCGGCTCGTGGCGGAAGGAGCGCTGCGGCCCGAGGACATCGACGAGTCCTGCTTCGGCGATCTGCTGTTCACCGCCGGCATGCCCGACCCCGACCTGATCATTCGCACCTCGGGCGAGCAGCGGCTGTCGAACTTCCTCCTGTGGCAGTCGGCCTATGCCGAGCTGCTGTTTCTCGACGTGCTGTGGCCGGATTTCGGGCCGGAGCATTTTGCCGGGGCGCTGGCCGAGTTCGCCCACCGCGAGCGCCGCTTCGGCGCGCGGCCGGGCGACTGAGGCGGTGGGCGACATGGTCCGGACCGAAAAGAAACGTCCCCCCGGAGCCTCCCCGGGGCGCTGGGGGGATCTGCCGCTGCGGGTGGCGTCGGCCCTGCTGCTGGCGCCGGTGGCGCTGGCCTGCCTGTGGTTCGGCGGCCTGCCCTGGACGATCCTGCTGGCGCTGGCCGCCCTCGGTCTGGCGCAGGAATGGAGCCACCTGATGGGCACGCGCCCCGTGGGCGCGGCGGGGCTGGCCCTGGCGGCGACGCTGCTGGCGGCCACGTTGCTGACGACGGGCGGAGCCGCGCTGGGCGGGGCCACGCTGGGTGGAGCCGCGCTGGGCGGGCAGGCCGGGCTGGCGCTCGGGCTGCTGGCTCTCGGGCTGGCGGCGGTCGCGGCGCTGGGGCGGCGGGGCGACCTCGCCGCCGGAGTTCCCTATCTCGGGCTGGCGCTGATCGCCCTGGCCTGGCTGCGGGCCGACGCCGACGCCGGCCGCGCCAACGTGCTGTTCGTGCTGCTGATCGTCTGGGCCAGCGACATCGGCGCCTATTGCGTGGGGCGGCTGCTCGGCGGCCCCAAGCTGGCGCCGCGGATCTCTCCGGCCAAGACCTGGTCGGGAGCGATCGGCGGGCTCGCCGCGGCGATGGCGGTCGGTGCCCTCACCGCAGCCCTGACGACGACGGGAGACGAGGGAGGCGCGGCCCCGCTGCGTGCCCTGCCCGTGGCGGCGCTGCTGGGCATCGCCTCGCAAAGCGGCGACCTGCTCGAATCCGCATTGAAACGCCATTACGGGGTGAAGGATTCCGGCCACCTCATTCCCGGCCATGGCGGGCTGCTCGACCGGCTGGACGGCTTGATCGCCGCCGCGCCCGTTGCGGCCCTGCTGGCGGCACTGCTCGGCCGGGGCATGGTGTTATGGCAATGATCGTTCCAAGCGTGACTTCTTCCGCCCCGGCCTCGGTGCTCCCCTCGGGGAGCGGGCCGCGCAGCGTGACGGTGCTGGGCAGTACCGGCTCCATCGGCACCCAGACCCTGGACCTGATCGCCCAGGCCGGGCCGGAGCGCTACCGGGTGGTGGCCCTGGTGGCCGGGCGCAACGTCGCGCGGCTGGCGGAGCAGGCGCGAGCCTTCCACGCCCGTCGCGCCGTGGTGGCCGACCCCGCGTGCTATGCCGCGCTGGTCGAGGCGCTGGCCGGCAGCGGCATCGAGGCGGCCGCCGGCCCCGCGGCGGTGGTCGAGGCCGCCGCCCTGGAGGCCGACTGGACCATGGCCGCCATCACCGGCGCGGCCGGGTTGCCGGCGACGCTCGCGGCCATCCGCCGGGGGCGGGCGGTGGTGCTGGCCAACAAGGAGGCGCTGGTGTGCGCCGGCGATGTGATGCTGCGCGCCGTGCGCGAGGCCGGCACCGCCCTGCTGCCCGCCGATTCCGAGCACAACGCCATCTTCCAGTCGATGGCCGACGGCAACCGCACGGCCATCGAACGGATCGTGCTGACCGCTTCCGGCGGCCCCTTCCGCACCGCCACGCTGGAGGAGATGCGTCGGGCCACCCCCGAGCAGGCGCTGCACCACCCGGTCTGGTCGATGGGCGCGAAGATCACCATCGATTCCGCCTCCATGATGAACAAGGGCCTGGAAGTCATTGAGGCTGCGCGTTTGTTCTCCATGCCGAGCGAACGCATCGGGGTGCTGTTCCATCCCCAGTCGGTGGTCCACTCGATGGTCTGCTACGCCGACGGCAGCACGATCGCCCAGCTCGGCAGCCCCGACATGCGGGTGCCCATCGCCCAGACCCTGGCCTGGCCGGAGCGCATCGCCACCAATTCGCCGCGTCTCGACCTGGCCGCGGTGGGGAAGCTGGAATTCTTTTCTCCCGACGAGACGCGCTTTCCCGCCCTGCGTCTGGCGCGCGAGGCCTTGCAGGCGGGCGGTGGCGCCCCCACCATCCTGAGTGCCGCCAACGAGATCGCGGTCGCGGCCTTCCTGGAGCGGCGCATCGGCTTTCTCGACATCGTCGGGACGGTGGAGCGGGTGCGCGACGAACTCGGGGCCCCGGCCGCCGATTCGCTGGAGGCCGTGGTGGCGCTCGACGGCACGGCGCGCGCCGCGGCCGAACGGGTCTGCCGCACGCTCGCCGCCGCCCGCTGACTCCCCCCGTTTTTCCACGAGGCCCTTGTTCATGCTGGATTTCCTGCCCGACATCCTGCGCACCCCGGTCGCCTTCGTCGTGGTTCTCGGCGTTCTGGTGTTCGTCCACGAGTTCGGCCACTACATCGCCGCCCGCGGCTGCGGGATCGACGTGGAGGCGTTCTCGATCGGATTCGGGCGGGCGATCTGCTCGTGGAAGGACCGCGCCGGGACCGTCTGGAAGCTGGCCTGGATGCCGCTCGGCGGCTACGTGCGCATGAACGGCATGGAAAATCCCCATGACGCCACCGAGGAGGAGCGCGCCGCCTGGCACCCGGGGCGGACGTTCCACGAGCAGGGGCCGGGCAAGCGGGCTATCGTCATCGCGGCCGGGCCGATCGCCAATTTCCTGCTCGCCGCGGTGCTGTTCACGGTGCTGTTCGCCACCGTCGGACGGGGCGTGATCGCGCCGGTGGTGGGCGAGGTGCTGCCCGATTCGGCCGCCGCCGCCGCCGGGCTGGTCGCGGGGGACCGCATCCAGACCATCGACGGCACGCCGATCGACAGCTTCGAGGACATCCAGCGCCTGGTGGGGGCGGTCCCCGGGGTGGCCCTGAAGGTGACGGTCGAAAGCGGCGGAGCGCCCCGCACCCTGACGGTGACCCCGCAGGCGCGCGGTCCGGCGGGCGCGCAGGTCGGCGTGCTGGGCATCCGCGGCGGGGCGGTCGAATACCGCCACGTCTCGCCGGTGGAGGCGCTGCCGCTCGGGGTGTGGCAGACCTGGGTCGTGACGCGCGACACCATGGTGGGGGTGTGGCAGATGATCGTCCACGCCCGCGGGGCCGAGGAAATCGGCGGTCCGTTGCGCATCGCGCAGCTGTCGGGACAGGTGGCCAAGCTCGGAGTCGCGTCGATGGTCTCCTTCATCGCGCTGCTTTCGGTCAACCTCGGGCTGATCAACCTCTTCCCGATTCCCATCCTCGACGGCGGACATCTGCTGTTCATCGGGGCGGAGGCGGTGCGCGGACGGCCGCTTTCCCCGCGGGCACAGGAGGTTGGGCTGCGCGCCGGGCTGGCGCTGCTGGTGGCGCTGTTCGTGTTCGCCACTTTCAACGACCTGACCCAGATCGGCATCTTCCGCTGGGTGGCCGGGCTGATCGGCTGAACGCGCGGGACTTTCCCCGCGCGGCGGGGTAGCGCGGGGCTGGCGAGGCCTGTATGGTCCGCCGGGTTTTTGGCGGACGGAGCCGAGTCCGTGCACGTCTGCTTTGCGGTGAGGGGACAGGGTTTGCGACGCACTCGCGCTGCCTGGCTGACGTTGCTGGCTGCTTTGGGGCTGGCCTTTTTCGGTTCGATCTCGGCCAGCGCCGTCTGGGCGCAGGCGGCCCATTCTGCTGCCGCACGTCCTGCGGCGGCACGCGCGGCCACCGTGCCGGCTGCCGCGCGAAGCCCGGCGGGGAGCGCGATCGCGGCGATCGTCGTGGAGGGCAACTCGCGAATCGAGGCGGGTACCATCCGGTCCTATATGCTGGTGGCCCCCGGGGATTCCTATGACCCCGACCGGGTGGACCGCTCGCTGAAGACCCTTTACGCCACGGGGCTGTTCTCCGATGTGGCCATCGACCGCCGCGGGGCCGATTTGGTGGTGCACGTCAAGGAGAACCCGATCGTCAATCGGATCGCCTTCGAGGGCAACCACAAGTTCACCGACGAGAACCTGCGCGGCGCGATCCAGCTCAAGTCGCGCGGCGTGTTCACCCCGGCGCTCGCCGAGGCCGACCGCCAGCGCATCCTCGACGTCTATGCCCGGCGCGCCCGCTTTTCCGCCCGCGTCGATCCCAAGATCATCCAGCTGCCGGAAAACCGCGTGGATGTCGTCTTCGAGATCACCGAGGGGCAGACCACGCTGATCTCCAAGATCGCCTTCGTCGGCAACCACGCCTTCAGCGAGGGCACGCTGCGAGACGTGGTGGCCAGCCGCGAGACGGCGTGGTGGCGCTTCCTGTCGAGCTCCGACGAATACGATCCGGCGCGCCTGCAGTTCGACCGCGACCAGCTGCGCCGCTTCTACCTGCGCCATGGCTATGCCGATTTCGCGGTGACCAACGCCACGGCCGAGCTGTCGCCCGAGCGCGATTCCTTCTTTGTCACCTACACCCTCAAGGAGGGCGAGCGGTACAAGGTCAGCAAGGTCACCATCAACTGCACGCTGACCAATTTCGACAAGTCCCTGCTCGCCGGGGAGTCCGAGCTTGATGCCGGCGACTGGTACGACGGGGATGCGGTGGAGCGCTCGGTGCAGGCGCTGACCGACGCGGTGCAGAATCACGGGCGGCCGTTCGTGGTCGTCACCCCTCGCGAGCAGCGCGACACCAAGAACCACACCATCGCCCTGCAGTTCAATGTCTCCGAGGGGCCGCGCGTCTATATCGAGCGCATCGACATCAACGGCAACGTGCGCACCCAGGACAAGGTGATCCGCCGCGAGTTCCGCGTGGCCGAGGGGGATGCCTTCAATGCCGCGCTGCTGCGCCGGTCCCGCCAGCGCCTGCAGGACCTGCAGTATTTCAATTCGGTGGCGATCACCAGCCACCCCGGCTCGGCGCCCGACAAGGCCGTGGTCGATGCCAAGGTCGAGGAGAAATCGACCGGCGAGCTGACCATCGGCGGCGGCTACTCCACCGACGCCGGAGCGCTGGTGTCGGCAGGCATCCACGAGCGCAATCTGGTCGGCACCGGAATCGACGCCGGCATCAACGGCGTGCTGGCCCAGAAGCAGAGCCAGCTCGACCTTTCGCTCACCGACCCGTATTTCCTCGACCGCAACATCGTGGCCGGCATCGATACCTTCCTGGTGCAGACCGACAACCTCGACGTCGCCAGCTACTACGAGCGGCGCCTCGGCTTCTCGCTGCGTGCCGGCTACGAGTTCAGCGAGCATCTGCGGCAGGTCTGGACCTACTCGCTGGTGCAGCGCCGGATCTACAACGTGCAGTCCGATGCCTCGATCTACGTGCAGGACGAGAAGGGCTCCTCGCTGCTCTCGCAGGTCGGCCAGACCCTGACCCTCGACTACCGCGACAGCCGCGTCGATCCCCACCAGGGCTGGGTCGTCCGCGGCGGGACTGATTTCGCCGGGGTGGGGGGCGATTCGCGCTACGTGCGCACCAAGCTCGACGGCAATCTCTATGTCCCGCTCGAGCGGCTCATGGGCAGCAACGACTGGGTGCTCGCGATTTCGGGCGGAGCCGGCTACCTCTTCACGCTCGGCGAGCAGGAACACATCATCGACCGCTTCTTCCTCGGTGGCGACAACCTGCGCGGCTTCGAGACGGGCGGCGTGGGGCCGCATTCCATTCCCACCGCCGGCTACTCCTCCTCCGACAGCCTGGGTGGGCGTTTCATCTGGACGCAGTCCACCGAGTTGCGCTTCCCGCTGCCGATTTCGCCGGATCTGGGGCTGTCCGGGCGGGCGTTCGTCGACCTCGGCGGCCTGACCAATGCCGGCAAGGCCCTGGTCGTGGACGGCGTGACCTATGGCATCCGCAATTCCTCCGCTCCGCGCATGGGCACGGGCGTGGGAGTGTCGTGGAAGACCCCCTTTGGCCTGATCAATATCGACGTCGCCCAGGCGGTGCTCAAGGAGAAGGGCGACACCACCCAGGTTTTCCGCTTCGGTTTCGGTACGAAGTTCTAGCTTCGCGAGGTTTCGGGGTTCATGATTCGCAGTGTGATTTCGACGGTGCTGCTGGCTGCGGCGATCGGGCTGGTCCCGGCGGCCGTGCGTGCCCAGGGCCAGGACTACTTCATTCCCGGACAGGGACAGGGACAGGCGCATCGTCCCGCTGCCGCGCCGCGTCCGGCGCCGTCGCGGCAGGCCCAGGCCCGGGGCCCGGCCCCGGCCGGAGCTTCGGCCGAGGAGGCGCCGGCCCCCGTGCCGCAGCTCCAGCTGCCGCCCGCGCCGGATATTCCCGCCCTGCCGCGTGGTGCGTCCGCCCCCGCCGCGGTGATGGGCGTGATCGGCGTGCCGGACATCATGCGCGTTTCCACCGCCTACCAGGAGGTGGACAAGCTCATCACCCAGCGCCGCGACAAGCTCAACGAGGATGCCCAGAAGGAGCAGGCCGTCTGGCGTGACATGGAGCAGTCGCTCGCCTCCGAGCGTGCCAAGCTCTCGCCCGACCAGATCCGCGCGCGCGAGCATGATCTCCAGGAACGCATCACCAAGGCCCAGAAGGCCTTCCGTGAGCGCGGCAATGTCCTGCAGGCCCAGGCCCAGTACGGGCAGGCGCAGATCGAGCGCGCGCTGGTCGGCATCATCCAGCGCGTTGCCGAGAGCCGGGGCATGAACATCGTGCTGCACCGCCAGCTGGTGGCGCTCAACGTGCCGGAGTTCGACATCACCGAGGAATGCGCGACCCAGCTCAACAAGGTGCTGCCCTCGATCGGCATCCCGTCCGACGGGCAGATGCCGCCGCTGGCCCAGGCCAGCAACGGCAAGAGCGAGCCGGGCAAGGCGGACCAGGCGAAGTCCGACGACCACGCCGCTCCGGCCAAGCCGGCCCAGAAGAAGTAGCGCCATGAGAGGGGCTCCCCAGGTCATGCGCGACAAAGGCGCCTCCCTGTGAGCGCCGCGGGAGACGAGCGCTTCTACCTGCGCTCCGGGCCGCACGCGCTGGCCGAGGTCGCCGCCGCGGCCGGGGGGGAGGCGGGGGCTGGTGCCGCACTGATGCTCACCGGGGTCGCCCCGCTGCAGACGGCGGGGCCGACCGAGGTCAGCTTCCTCGACAACCGCAAGTATCTCGCGGCGCTGGACGCCACGCAGGCGGGGGCGGTGATCGTCCACCCCGACCATCTGGCACGCGTGCCGGCGGGGTGCGTGCCCATCGTCACGCCGGAGCCTTATCTCGGCTGGGCGCGGGTGGCGGCGCTGTTCCATCCGGTGCGGCCGGTGCGGCCGGGATGCCACCCCGCGGCGGTGATCGACCCCGCGGCGCAGGTGGACCCCAGCGCCGAGATCGGCCCGCTCGCCGTGATCGGGGCGCGTGCCGAGGTCGGTCCGCACTGCCGGATCGGCCCGGGGGCGGTGATCGGCGAGGGGGTGGTGATCGGCGCGGATTGCCGTATCGGCGCCTGCGCCTCGGTGAGCCATGCGATCCTGGGGGAGCGCGTCTATATCTATCCCGGCGCGCGCATCGGCCAGGAAGGGTTCGGCTTTGCCGCCTCGCCCGAGGGGTTCGTCACGGTGCCCCAGCTCGGACGCGTGCTGATCGAGGACGACGTCGAGATCGGAGCCAATTCCACCGTCGATCGCGGCAGCGCGCAGGATACGGTGATCGGCGCCGGCACGCGGCTCGACAACCTGGTGCAGATCGGGCACAACGTCCGCCTCGGGCGTTGCTGCGTGGTGGTCTCGCAAGCCGGGATTTCCGGCTCGACCTCGGTGGAGGATTTCGTCCAGGTCGCCGGCCAGGCCGGCCTGACCGGGCACCTGCATATCGGGCGGGGCGCACGCATCGGAGCCCAGGGTGGGGTGATGGCGGATGTTCCCGCCGGTGCCGACGTGGTGGGAAGCCCCGCGGTGCCGGTGCGCGAGTTCTTCCGCCAGGTGGCGACCTTGCGGCGGCTTGCCGGGCCCGGCAACCGCAAGTCCCGCGCCACGGCCCAGAAGGGCGGCGAGACGCCGGCGGAGCAGAAAACCGGCACGGCGCCGGCAGACAAGACGATGGACTGAGAGGCCATGGAGTCGACCCCCATCAATACCCAGGACAAGCCGGCCGCCGGCGAGACGGTCGAGGTTGTCGATATTGCCCGCATCCTGCGTGCCATTCCGCACCGCTACCCGTTCCTGATGATCGACCGGGTGGTGGACGTGGTGTGCAACCAGTCCGCCATCGGCATCAAGAACGTCTCGGCCAACGAGAACTTCTTCCAGGGGCACTTCCCCGGCCATCCGGTGATGCCCGGAGTGCTCATCATCGAGGCGATGGCGCAGACCGCCGCGGTGCTGGTGGTCGAGACACTGGGGCCGGATGCGGCAGGGCGGGTGGTCTATTTCATGTCGGTCGAGGGCGCCAAATTCCGCCGGCCCGTGCAGCCGGGCGACCAGCTGCGCATCCACGTCACCAAGGAGCGCAACCGCGGCAACGTCTGGAAGTTCAGCGCGGTGGCGCGCGTCGACGGCGTGTCGGTGGCCGAGGCCACCTATGCCGCGATGATCATGGACCGGGCAACGGAGGCCTGAGGGTGGAAACCCGGATTCATCCCTCCGCGCGCATCGTCCATGGCGCGGAAATCGGCGAGGGCGTGCGCATCGGCCCGTTCTGCACCGTCGGCCCCGAGGTCAAGATCGGCGACGGGGCGGAACTGATCTCGCACGTCGTCATCGAGGGGCGCACCCGCATCGGCCCTGAGGCCAGGCTGTTCCCCTTCTGCACCGTGGGCATGGCCCCGCAGGACCTGAAGTACAAGGGCGAGCCGACCGAGACCGAGATCGGCGCCCGCACCATGCTGCGCGAGCACGTCACGGTGCACCGCGGCACGGTCACCGGCACCGGGCTGACCCATGTCGGCGAGGACTGCCTGCTGATGGCGGTGACCCATGTCGCGCACGACTGCCACGTCGGCAACGGCGTGGTCATCGCCAACAACTCCGTCATGGGCGGGCATGTCACCATCGGCGACAACGCGGTGATCGGCGGGGCGGCGGCGATCCACCAGTTCGTGCATATCGGCCGGGCCGCCATGGTGGGCGGCATGGCCGGGGTGGAGGCCGACGTGATCCCCTTCGGCTCGGTGCTCGGCAACCGGGCGCGGCTGGTGGGGCTCAACATCGTCGGCCTGCGCCGGCGCGGCTACGACCATGCCCAGATCCATCGTGTGCGGGCCGCCTTCCGCGCGCTGTTCGTGGGCGAGGGGGTGTTCGCCGAACGGCTGGAGACGGTCCGTGCCACCTTCGGCGCCGATCCGCTGGTGGCCGAGATGATCGCCTTCATCGATGCCCGCCGCACGCGCAAGCCGCCGCATCAGCGCGGCCTGATGCGCAGCGCGGTGGAGGAGGAGGGCGATGCCGGCTGAGGCCGGCGCGCCGGCTCCCGACTCCCTTCACGCCCTGGGCATCCTGGCCGGCGGGGGTGACCTGCCGGGCCGGGTGGCGGCCGCGGCGCAGGCGGCGGGGCGACCGGTTTTCCTGGTCGGCTTCGAGGGCTTTGCCGAGCCGCCGGTGCTGGCGCCCTATCCCCATGATGTCGCGCGCCTCGGGGCGGCGGGACGCATCCTCGCCTTGTTGCGTGCCCATGATTGCCGCGACCTGGTGCTGGTCGGGCCGGTGCGCCGGCCGTCGCTGCTCTCGCTGCGCCCCGACGCGGAAGGCACCCGCCTGCTCGCGCGCATCGGACGCGCCGCCTTTGCCGGCGACGACGGGCTGCTGGCGGCCATCGTGCGCGTGCTGGGCGAGGAGGGGTTCCGCGTGCTCGGGGCCCACGAGATCCTCACCGAGGCACTGGGCCCGGAGGGGCTGCTGACCCGCACCGCCCCCGATGCCGATGCGATGGCCGACATCCGCCGCGGCGTGGCGGTGACGCGCGCGCTGGGCACGGTGGACGTGGGGCAGGGCTGCGTGGTCCAGCAGGGCATCGTCCTGGCGGTGGAGGCCATCGAGGGCACCGATGCCATGCTCGCCCGGGCGGCCGGGGTGCGCCGGCCGGGACCGGGAGGCGTGCTGGTCAAGCTGGTCAAGCCGGGCCAGGAGCGGCGGGCCGACCTGCCGACCATCGGGCCGGCGACCATCGCGGAGGCGGTCCAGGCGGGGCTGCGCGGCGTGGTGTTCGAGGCGGGGGGAACGCTGCTGGCCGAGCGGGAGGCTACCGTGGCCGCGGCGGATGCCGCCGGGCTGTTCCTGCTCGGGATCAACCCTTTCGACGGAAGCTGGTAAACCCAGAGGCTGCCAGAGGCTGCCAGAGGCTGCCAGAGGCTGAGGGAATTCGGGTTTAACAACGGAGACGGATGATGCCCAACAAGCAAGCCTTCCTGCACACGATGATCCGCGTGGGCAACCTCGAGCGCAGTCTCGCCTTCTACACCGACCTGCTGGGAATGAAGGAAATCCGCCGCACCGACGTGCCCGAGGGCAAATACACCCTCGTCTATATCGGCTACGACACCGAGGCGAACGGGGCCACCGAAATCGAGCTGACCTACAACTACGGGGTCGAGAAATACGATCTCGGCACGGCGTTCGGCCATTTCGCGGTCTCGGTCGCCGACATCTACGCGACGGCGGAGCGGCTGCGGGCGGCCGGGGCCAGGATCACCCGCGAGCCCGGTCCGGTGAAGTTCGGCACCACGCTGATCGCCTTCGTCGAGGACCCGGACGGCTACAAGATCGAACTGATCCAGCGCGGCTGAGCCTCTGATGGGGTGAGCACATGGGGAGCTGGCTGGGCACGGTGCGCGGGGTGCTGCCGCGCCGGGTGACCATCGGCGTGACCGGGCTCGCGCGCTCGGGCAAGACCGCGCTGCTCACCTCCATCGCCGCCAATCTGCTGGCGGCCGGGGCCGGACTGCCGACCCTGCCGGCGCTGACGGTCCGGCTGGGCGGACGGCCCCTGGGGGTGCGCCTGGCCGCGGCCGGGGCGGAAGGGATGCCGCGCTTTCCGGCGGAGGACACCCTGGCCGCCCTGGTGCGCGACCCGCCGGCCTGGCCGGAGCGCACGCGCAACGTCAGCCTGCTCGCGCTCGATCTGACCATCGGGACCCCCGCGCCGCTGCCGGACCGGCGGGTGCGGGTGGAGTTTCTCGACTATCCCGGGGAATGGCTGCTCGACCTGCCCCTGCTCGGACAGAGCTTCGCGGGCTGGTCGGCACAGGTGCTGCGGCGCCTGGAGAAGCTCCCGCAAGCCCATGATTTCCTGGGATTCGTTGCGGCTCTGCCGGCCGGGGCCGGGCGGGACGAGGCGCTCGCCCGGGCCGGGCACCGGCTCTATGCGGCGCTGCTCGTCGCGCTGCGGGCCGAGGGGCGGGCGCTGCTCCAGCCGGGGCGCTTCCTGCTGGCTCCCGAGGGCGCGGTGCCGCCGTGGATGGAGTTCTTTCCCTTTCCCGGCAGCGGGCCGCTGGCCGGGCTGCTGCGGCAGCGCTTCGCCGCCTATTGCGCCGCCGTGCGCAAGGATCTGCGCGACCCGGCCTTCGGGCGGGTGGACGCGGTGGCCGTGCTGGCCGACCTGCTGGGAGCGCTGCACCGGGGGGAGGCGGCCTTTGCCGACGCCGCCGCGGCGCTGGGCGAGGCCGGCCGGGCCGTGCGCGGGCGCGGCCCGGGGGGGATGCCGGCGTGGCTGGCCGGATTGTTCGGCCTCGGCCTGCGGCGGGTGGCCTTCGTCGCCACCAAGGCCGACCACGTGGCCGCGCGCCAGCGGGGCAACCTTGCGGCACTGGCAGGTTCCCTTGCCGTGGAACGGGGCGCCCCCGCCGCAGCCCACCGGGCGAGCTTCGCCGTGGCCGCGGTGCGCTGCACCGAGGACGTGGTGTGGACGCTGGAGGGCCACCCGGTCTCCGCCGTGCGGGGACGCCGCCGCGGCGACGACCGGCCCGGCCGCTCCTGGCCCGGCGAGGTGCCCGCCCGGACGCCCGGCGCCGAGTTCTGGGCCCATCCCTTCCTCGACCTGCCGGATTTCGAGCCGCTGCGCCCACCGCTCGGCGGCCGGGGCGGGGTGCCGCACGTCGCCCTCGACGCGCTGCTCGCCTTTCTCCTGGAGGACGTGCTGTGAGCGTTCCGCCCCGCTTCGAGCTGGAGGAGGCGCCCGCGCCCCGGCTGGAGGCGGCCCCCCTGCCGCCGGCTCCCGAAGCGCCGGCGCGCGGTGGCACGGCCGGGCTGATCGCCGCCGGGGCCGCGGTGCTGGCCATCGGGCTGGCCGGGCTTTCCGGGACCAATTTCATCGTGGCGCAGTTCGCCCGCTCCGCCGTGCTGGGCTGGCTCACGCTGGGGGTGAC
>CALNAL010000133.1 GCA_937874445.1 uncultured Acetobacteraceae bacterium
GCTCTATGCCGACAACCCGCTGATCTCCGTCGCGACCCTGCGTCGCCTGCGCCAGCGCCGCGCCGCCGGCGACGTGGGGCTGGCGCTGCTGGCGATGCGCCCGGTCGATCCGGCCCGCTACGGGCGGGTGCTCGGGGAAGGCGGCTTCGTCGAGCGCGTCGTCGAGTGGGCCGACGCCTCTCCGGAAGAACGGGCGATCGACCTCTGCAACGCCGGGGTGCTGTGCGCCGAGGCGGGGCGGATGCGCGACTGGCTCTCGCGCGTGAAGAACGACAACGCCAAGGGCGAATACTACCTGCCCGACGTGGTGGGCCTGGCACGGGCCGACGGCGCCCTGGTCGCCGCGGTGGAGGCGCCGGAAGCGGAGCTGCGCGGCATCAACTCGCGTGCCGAGCTGGCCGCCGCCGAGGCCACCGTGCAGACCATGCTGCGCGCCGCGGCGATGGACGCCGGCGTGACCATGACCGACCCCGCGAGCGTGTTCCTCTGCGCCGACACGCGCTTCGAGCCCGATGTCACGCTGGGCCCCAACGTGGTATTCGGGCCGGGAGTGACGGTGGAGCGCGGCGCCGAGATCCGCGCCTTCTCGCATCTGGAGGGCTGCCGCGTCGGGGCGGGGGCGATCGTCGGACCGTTCGCCCGCCTGCGCCCGGCCACCGTGGTGGGCCCGCGCGCCCACGTGGGCAATTTCGTCGAACTCAAGGCCACCCAGCTCGGCGAGGGGGCCAAGGCCAACCACCTCAGCTACCTCGGCGATTCCACCATCGGCCCGGCCACCAACATCGGCGCCGGCACCATCACCTGCAACTACGACGGCTTCTCCAAGTTCCGCACCGAGATCGGCGCGCACGCCTTCATCGGCTCGGATTCCGTCCTGGTGGCGCCAGTGAAGCTGGGCGACGGGGCGATGGTGGCGGCGGGTTCGGTCATCACCCGCGAGGTGCCGGCCGACGCCCTCGCCTTCGGCCGAGCCCGCCAGGAAAACCGCCCCGACCGGGCCGCCGCCTTCCGCGCCGCCCGCCAGAAGTCCAAGTAGGAGGAGCTTCGCCATGTGCGGCATCGTCGGCGTAATCGGCACCGTTCCCGCGGCCCCTCTGCTGTTGGAGGCGCTGCACCGGCTGGAATACCGCGGCTACGACAGCGCCGGCATCGCCACCCTGGTCAACGGCCACATCGAGCGCCGCCGCGCCCCGGGCAAGCTCTCCGCCCTGGCCGCAGTGCTGGCGCGCGAGCCGCTCGCGGGCACCACCGGCATCGGCCATACCCGCTGGGCCACCCACGGCGCCCCCACCGAGGCCAACGCC
>CALNAL010000134.1 GCA_937874445.1 uncultured Acetobacteraceae bacterium
CCCTCGACCCCGACAACGAATGGGTTCCAAGGGCCTCCCGGCCCTTGGCGGGAGATCCAAGGGGGCAGCGCCCCCTTGGTGGGGTCCGGGGCGAAGCCCCGCCCAGCCCGTCATGGCGTGTCCTTCAGGCGGCGGAGGAGTTCGGGGGGGGATTCGAGGCTCATTTCGCCTGTCGCGAGCGAGACGGGCACCTGGAAGGTACGGGCGCGGGTGAGGAGGGCTCCGGAGGCGGCGTCGTGGATGAGGTAGTCAATCTTCATGCCGTTCTCCCACGAGACCAGCCTGGCCGTGACTTTCGCCTGCTGGCCGAAGCGCAGCGGCCCCACGTATTTGATGCGCATTTCCACCACCGGCCAGGCGAACCCCTCCTCGCCCATGCGCGGGTAGTTGTAGTCGATGCGCTCGAGCAGCGCGCAGCGGGCGATCTCGAGATAGCGCGCGTAGTTGCCGTGCCAGACCACCCCCATCGGGTCGAGGTCGTGGAACGGCACGGTGATGGTCACCTCGGCTTCCAGCATCATTCCTCCCGAACCACGCGCGGCCGGCGCGCCAGCAGGCGCGGCAGGTGGCGGGGCCATTCGAGCATCAGCGCGGCGTGCATCCGGCTGATCGCAACATTGTCCGACAACATATTGAAATTCGAAAAATTTTCCGCCGGATAGCGCACCGCAACCGGCACCCGCACGATCGATACGCCCGACCATACCAGACGCACCAGGATGGCGGTGTCGAAAGCCATGCCGGGGGGCACGCGCGCCAGCAGCGGGCGCGTGGCCGCCAGCGGATAGACCCTGAGACCACACAGGCTGTCGGGCATGGCGGGCGAAAGGGTCTCCACCGCCACCCAGAAGCGCGAAACCAGCCGCCCGATACGGCGCCCGGCGGGGGCGGAGGCATCGTAGCGCGGATGGCCGACGATCAGCGCCTCGGGCCGGGCGCCGGCAGCGGCGAGCAGCCGCGGCAGGGCGGCGACGTCGTGCTGTCCGTCGGCGTCGATCTGCAACGCCTGGGCGAAGCCGGCCTCCGCCGCCGCCGCAAAGCCGGTGGCGATCGCCGCCCCCTTGCCGCGCCGCGCGGCGTGACGCAGCACCCGCACGCCGGGGCCGGCGAGGGCGGCGAGCGCGGCGGCGGCCGGCGCGGCGCTGCCGT
>CALNAL010000135.1 GCA_937874445.1 uncultured Acetobacteraceae bacterium
TACGAGATCTGCGCATGTCTCGTGGGCTCGGAGATGTGTATAAGAGACAGCCGGCTGGCGGCGCGACGTGCTGATCCGCTGGGGCGACCGGGTGGAGTTCGACGCGCCGCCCTTCACTCCCGATGCCCCTTCCGACAAGGCCGCCGCCACCCAGTTCGGCTGGGACGCGGTGGTGCTCGGCGCCGCGCCGCAGCCCCCCGCCGCGGACGGCGTCCCCCGTTTCGTCCTGGCCGTGGCCCATCCCACGGTGGCGGCGCGCATGGCCTTCCCCGACGGGCAGGACCGGCCCCTGCTGGCCGGGCTCATGCAGGGCGCCTCGCTGGTCAATCTGGAATGGCGGGCCGTGTCCGGAGGGCGGGAAGGGCGCTGGGTGGTGGCCCAGGGCGGCTTCCAGTCCCGCCGCCTGACCTCGCACACGCCCTGCCGCCTCTCCGGCCCGGAGGCCGCCGGCCTGATGCAGACGGCGGGTGGACAGACGGTGACGGGCCTGCTCGGCGTCAATGCCGGCGGCGTCACGCCCTGGGGCACGCTGCTGCTGGCCGAGGGCGACCCCGCGCCCTGGTTCCGCCGCCTGGGGGGCCACGCTCCGGGCGGCTCCCCTCTCGCCGGGGCCGACCCGCTCTATGCCGACCCGCCCTACGCCACGCGCGGCGACGAGGCGCCGTTCGGCTGGCTGGCGGAGGTCGATCCGCAGAACCCCGAGGCCGTGCCGGTCAAGCGCACCGCCCTGGGGCGCTTCGTGCGCGGCGGCGTGGCCTGCGGGCAGACCGCCGACGGCCGCGCCGTGGTGTTCATGACCGACGCGCGCCGCGCGGGGATGCTGCTGCGCTTCGTCACCGCCGCGCCGGTGGTCCTGCTGCCCGGCGCGGGCGAGCCCGACGTGTTCGATGCCGGCACCCTCTCGGTGGCCTGCCCCGACGGCACCGGGGGGCTGCGCTTCGTCCCCCTGCCGGATGCCACCGCCAGCCGCATGGCCCCCCTGGAGGGGGCCGCGGCCCTGGGGGGGCAGCCTTTCGACGGCCCCGCCGGGCTCGCACTGGTCCCTGGGGGGGCGCTGATCCTGGCCTGCTGGGGCAACCCCGAGCGGGCCGCCCCCGACGCCTTCAACCCGCGCACGCACAACGGCGCCGGCCACATCCTCAGCCTGACCCCCAAGGGCGGCGATCTGGCGGCGGATTCCTGGAGCGCCGAGATCGTCCTGCTGGCCGGCGACCCGGCGCGCAACGACGGCATCTACCCCGAGGACTCCGACACCTGGCTTTCCAACCCCATCGCGGTGACCGCCGACGCGGCCGGGGCGCTGTGGATCGCCACCGCCCGGGCCGGACTGCGCACCGGCCTCTATCGCGCCGCGCCGCAGACCCGCGCGCTGAGCGCCCCCTACCTGGCCCCGCGCGGGGCATCGATGGGCGGGGTGGTGGCGGTGGGCACCTCGCTGATCACCGCGGTGCGGCACCCCGGCTCGGACGACGGCGCCAGCTTCGCCCATCCCACCACGCGCTGGCCCACGGTCGCGCCCGGCATGCCCCCGCAGACCACGGTGGTTTCCCTGCTGCCGCGGGGCTAGAGCATTTTGTTTTCCCGAGCAGAGTCACGCGATTCCGCCGGAACGCGATCTGCTCTAGCCTGGACACAGGACAAGGAGAGCGACGATGCGTGCGATGGTGCTGCGTCGGGTCTGCGAGGCACTGGCCCCGGAGGACCGCCCGCTGCCCGAACCCGGCCCCGGGCAGATCCGCCTGAAGGTGGCGGCCTGCGCGGTGTGCCGCACCGATCTGCATGTGGTGGACGGCGAGCTGCCCCAGACCCGCACGCCCATCGTGCCGGGCCATGAGATCGTCGGCCGGGTGGACCGCCTCGGCCCCGGCGTGACCGCCTTCCGTCCGGGCCAGCGGGTCGGCGTGCCCTGGCTCGGCGCCACCTGCGGCACGTGCGAATACTGCCGCTCCGGACGCGAGAACCTGTGTCCGCAGGCCCGCTTCACCGGCTGCCAGATCGACGGCGGCTACGCGGAATACACGGTGGCGGACGCGCGCTTCTGCTTCGCCATCCCCGAGGGCTTCACCGCGGTGGAGGCGGCGCCGCTGCTGTGCGCCGGGCTGATCGGCTACCGCACCCTCCGCATGGCCGGCGAGGCCCGCCGCATCGGCCTCTACGGCTTCGGCGCGGCGGCCCACATCGCCGCCCAGGTGGCCCGCTACCAGGGGCGCGAGGTCTATGCCTTCACCCGCCCCGGCGACACGGCGGCGCAGGAGTTCGCCCGCCGCGAGGGGGCGGTCTGGGCCGGCGCCTCCACCGAACCCTCGCCGGTGGCGCTCGATGCGGCGCTGATCTTCGCCCCGGTGGGCGCGCTGGTGCCGGTGGCGCTCCGGGCGGTGGCGCCGGGAGGCGTGGTGGTGTGCGGGGGCATCCACATGAGCGACATCCCCGCCTTCCCATACAATCTTTTGTGGATGGAGCGGCAGATCCGCTCGGTGGCCAACCTCACCCGCCGCGACGGCGTGGAGTTCCTCGCCCTCGCCGCGAAGATTCCGATCCGGCCGGAAACGGTGTCTTTCCCCCTGTCGCAGGCCAATACCGCCCTGGCCCGGCTGCGCCAGGGGCAGTTGACCGGGGCGGCGGTCCTGGTGCCGGAAGGGGCGGAGGCAGAGGCGGCCGCCACCGCCTGAGCCGGCGCCTTCCCCCCCCCGGGAAGTTGCCCGGGATTTGCATGTCTTGCTGGAATGACCATGCTATAGCGCACTCCTCGGCGCCGCCTTGCCCGCTTTCGGTCCCCTTCCCGGGGGGCGAGGCGTGAAGGTGAGCGTTTTCTGCGCTCTTGTTCCCTGCTCTTGTTTCCCTGCTCTTGTTCCCTGCTGGGGTACTGCTGTTGACCGTAGCCACCGAGACTCCCTCCGCCCCGCCCGATGCGGCACAGGTCCGCATGCGTGCGGTCGCCGAGGTGGCCCGCTTCCATGGCGTGGACCTCGACCCAGCCGAGATGCCGGCGGGCGCGGAGCCGGCCGGCCTGCTGGGATGGGCGCGCAGCGGCGGGATGCGGGGGGCGCGGCGGCGCCTGGGCTGGAAGCGGCTGCTGAAGACCCCGCAGAACACCCCGCTCGTGCTGCTGCTCTCCGACGGCGGCGCGGCGATCCTGATGCACACCGACCGCAGGCGCAACCAGGTCTGGGTGCGCGACCCGATGGCCGCGCACAACCCCGACGGCGTGCCGGTGGACGAACTTCGCCTGCGCCAGGTGTGGACCGGCGAGGTGCTGTGGCTGACCCCCGGCCCCGCGGCCGGCAGCGAGCAGCTCGGGATGGGCTTCCTGTTCCGCCTGGTGATGGGCGAATGGGCGCTGGTGCGCGTGGTGGTGGTCGCGGCGGTGGTCCTGGCCTTCCTGGCGCTGGTTCCGGCGCTGGTGATGGTCGGGGTGATGCAGCGGATGTTGCAGTACCAGAACATGTCCACGCTGTTCGCGCTGATCATGCTGCTGGCGGTCGCCACGCTGTGGCAGACGGTGCTCAACTACGTGCAGCGCCGCCTGGTCGCCACCATCGGGGGACGGGTGGACGTCAAGCTGAACCTGATGGTGTTCGCCCGGGTGCTCCGCCTGCCGCTCGAGTTCTTCGAGCGGCGCCAGGCCGGGGCGATCATGTACCAGATCAACCAGGTCAATCTCATCCGCGACTTCCTGACCGGGCGGATGCTGACCACCCTGCTCGACGTGATCACCGTGCTCGTGATGCTGCCGGTGATGTTCTATTTCGACGTGACGCTGACCTGGATCATCGTCGTGGCGGCGGGGTTGTGCGGGGTGGTGGTGCTGGCCTTCCTGCGGCCGCTGCGGCGGGCCTATGGCCGCTACATCACCGCCGAGATGGAACGTTCCATCGTGCTGCTGGAAACGGTCCACGGCGTGCGCACCATCAAGTCGCTGGCCCTGGAGCGCTCCCAGCGCGACGCGTTCGACCGCGTCACCGCCAAGGCGTCGGCGGCCAAGGAAAAATTCGGCGCGCTGGGCAACTGGCCGGAAGCCATGGTGTCGGCGCTGCAGGAGTTCATGTCGCGCGGGGTGCTGCTCATCGGCGCGCTGATGGCGGTGGTGGAAGGGCGCGGCAACATGGGGGTGCTGTTGGCCTTCATGATGCTCGGCGGCCGTCTGGGCGCGCCGCTGACCAGCCTGTCCAAGCTGATGAACGACCTCGAGGAGGTGCGCGGCGCCCTCCAGCTGGCCGCCTCGGCGGTGAACCATCCCGCCGAGCCCCTCGCCGCCGGACAGGGCTCGCGGCCGGAACTGCACGGGGCGATCAGTTTCGAGAACGTGACCTTCTACTACCCCTACGCCCGCACCCCTGCGCTGACGGAGATTTCGTTTCGGATTGAAGCTGGGATGAAGGTGGGCCTGGTGGGGCGGTCGGGGTCTGGGAAGTCGACGATCACGCGGCTGCTGCAGGGGATCAACCGGGAGTACGAGGGGTATATCAAGCTGGATGGGAACG
>CALNAL010000136.1 GCA_937874445.1 uncultured Acetobacteraceae bacterium
CGCCTCGAGGGGGCGGCGAAACCGACAAGGGGCATCATGCCGGCGCGCCTCCGTCCGTGGAGATTCCGCGCCCCCTCACAGGCTGCGCGGGCGCGACTCGGCGATCCCGCCGGATCGCGATCTGCTCTAGGCGGCGCGGACGGCGGAGAGGAATTCCTGGACCTGCTGCTTGAGGCGCTCGGAATTTCCCGACAGCTCGCCGGCGGCCGCGAGGACCTGCTGGGAGGCGGCGCCCGTGGCGGCGGCGCTTTGCGACACCCCGCCGATGTTGCCGCTGACCTGCTGGGTGCCCTGGGCCGCCTGCTGGACGTTGCGGGCGATCTCCTGGGTGGCCGTCCCCTGCTCCTCCACCGCCGCGGAGATGGTGGTGGAGATGTTGCGGACCTGTTCGATGATGGTGGAAATGCCCTGGATGGCCTCGACGGTGCCCCGGGTTTCCTCCTGCACCGCGGAGATCTGCTGGCCGATCTCCTCGGTGGCCCTGGCGGTCTGGTTGGCCAGGCTTTTGACCTCGCTCGCGACCACGGCAAATCCCTTGCCGGCATCGCCCGCCCGCGCCGCCTCGATGGTGGCGTTCAACGCCAGCAGGTTGGTGCGCGAGGCGATGTCGGTGATGAGCTTCACCACCTCGCCGATGCGGTCCGCGGCGGCGGCCAGGCCCTGGACCTTCTGGTTGGTGCGGCCGGCCTCCGCGGAGGCGTCGGTGGAGACGCGCGCCGCCTCCGAGATCTGATGGGAGATCTCGGTGATGGACGAGGAAAGCTCCTCGGTGGCGGTGGCGACCGTCTGGACATTGGCCGAGGTCTGCTCGGCCGCCGCCGCCACCGTGGTCGCCTGCGCCGAGGACTGCTTGGCGGTGCTGGACATGTTGGACGCCGTGGCCTCCAGCTCGGTGCTGGCGCTGGCGACGGCTTCCAGCACCTGGTTCACACTCCTGTCGAACCCTGTCGTCAGGCTCTCGATGGCCTGGGCGCGCTGCTGCTGCTTGGCCTGGGCCGCCTTCTCGGCCTCCTCCAGGCGCCGGGCCGCGAGGGCATTGTCCTTGAATACCGCGACGGAGCGGGCCATCAGCCCCACCTCGTCGCGCCGCTTGAGCTCGCTCTCGGAAATCTCGACGGTGAGGTCGTTCTCGGCCAGGCGCTTCATCAGCCCGTCAAGCAGTGTCAGCGGGCGGACGATCTTGGAGAGGGAGACCCAGAAGGCGAGGAGAAAGGCCAGCGCCACGCCGGCAACCTGTACTCCCAGCATGATCCATGCGCTCCGGCTCGTCTTGCCGTACAGCTCGGCCGACACCCGTTCGGCGGCGAGCCGCATGGAATTCGTGAGCTCCGCCTGCTGCTGGAAGGGCGCCTTCAGCGCGGCCTCGCACCCCGTCACGATTTCCTGGCCGAGGGCGGTGATCGATTCGGCGTCCGTCACCGTCGGCGCCTTCTCGATCATGGGGCGGCACACGGCGAAGGCCTTCGTGGCGTCGGACCGCAGCTGATCGATCCGCGGCGCGGAGGCGGGAATCAGGCGGCGGATCGTCTCCAGCCCCGCGAGATAGTTCGTCTGTGCGTCGTTGACCTCCTTGAGGAGGAGGGTGGCGCGTTCGGGCTCGACGTTGAAGGTCAACCCATAGGTACTGCCCAGATAGGTGCGGAGATTGCGGTTGCCCAGGGCACTCAGGATCGCCGCCTGCTCGTCGTTGCGGATGAGGAAATCGTAGGTGCCGCTGATGGAACGTGCCGTCGTCGCGGAATAGACCGAGCCGGCCAGAGCGACGGCCCCGAGCGCGCCGACGACCAGATTGATCTTGGCCGCGATCCGCCAGTTGTCCAGGAACATCGGAATCCTCACAGATTTGCGGAAAGCGCAAATAATTACGAATTAGCAACTAAACGCCGAACGCACACTGACACATGAGCAGTTGCCGGCGCCAGGCATGGGCGTGCCTGTTTTGCAGAAAAACTCTAAAGAATAATTACGTGCGGAAAGCGACGCAGCGCGTGCAAAAATCCCCCCGGAAGGGGAGGGGCCATGCCGCGGGGACGGCGAAGGGGGGCGGTGCCACCTCGCCCGCGCACGTCTCCCCGGAGGCTTGCTCCCGGAGGCTTGCCCCTGGAGGCTTGCGGGAGAGTTCGCCGGAGCGCGATCCGCCCTACGCGCCCAGGACGGGAACGGCGCAGGCCCCCAGGGCGACGATCGGATCGATGAACGGGATGCCGAAATGCCGGCGCAGCACCGGGGCGAACTCCAGGGTGGCAAAGCCGGTGCAGGCCAGAACGATGGCCTGCGCGCCGCCGTCGATCAGCTTCCCGGCGGCCACGATCGCGGCGGCCTGGCCGGCCGGGCTTTGCAGGTCCAGCGTCGTGCGCACGCCCTCCGGCTTGCCGTGCCCGGTGTAGGCCTCGCCGAGGAGGGTCCGCAGGGGACGCGGCGTTGCGTCGAGGATCGTCAGCACGCCGATCCTCCCGGCCAGGCTCCGGGCCATGTATCCGGCCGCGGAGCCGGCCCCGATGACCGGGACATCCAGCGCGGCGCGGCATTCCGCGAGCGCCGGGTCGGCGGCGCAGCTGATGCCGATGGCACCGCAGCCGCGCGCGCGCAGTTGCCGCGCCGCCGCAACGATCTTCGGCACGGCCACGGCCTCGCTGGCGTCGTCGTAGATGCCCTCGGGCTGGTCCTCGATGCAGGCGCTGAGCACCGGCAGGCCGAAGTGCCGCCGGACCACCTCGCCATGGGCCGCGATGGCCCGGGGATCGGCCAGGGTGATGACACGGATGATGCCGAGCATGCGGGGCCCCTCAGGAAAGATCCAGGAGATCTCCCGGCTGCAGGACCCGCGCGTCCTGCCCGGCGCGGAACAGGAAGGCCGGATGCAGGCCGTGCAGGCGCGTCTGGCGGTCCGCCACCCGGAACCAGTCCCCCTCCGGAAGACCGACGACCGGGGAACGGGGATTGGCCACCAGATATTCGGCGATCCGCTGGCGGCGGGTCTCGCCCTTGTGCCCTTCCGGCATGGCATCGGTGAAATGCGGATTGATCTGGAAATCGATCAGTCCCAGCGCATCGAAGCCGCCGCAATCGACGATCGGCATGTCGTTGGTGGTGCCGATCGTCGGGCAGGTCAGGTTGGCCCCGGCGCTCCAGCCGATATAGGGCGTGCCGGCGCGCACGCGGGCCGCGATGGAGGCCAGCAGGTCGCGCCGGCGGCACTCGCGCAGCAGGTTGAAGGTGTTGCCGCCGCCGACGATGATCACCTCGGCATCCGCCGGCGAGCCGCCCGCATGGGCCGACGCGACATGCAGCCCCGCCGGCTCCAGGGCCTTCTGCACGCGCGCGGTGAAATCGTCCCAGCTCGCGGTGACGGAGGCGAAGGGCACGAAGAACGCTCGCCGGCGGCCGTGCGTGATCTCGCCGATCGCCTCGGCGGCGTGGTGCAGGAAGCCCCCGTCGGGGCTGCGGGAATTGCTCAGCAGCAACAGGTCCATCACAGAATCTCCGAAGTCAGCTTGGCGATCATCGCATTCGAGAGGATCACCGCAAGTCCGCTCGCGGCGGCGGCGGCCTGGCGGTGGCGCTGGGTGAAGCCCATGCAGTCCATCACCAGGATCTCGGCCCCGCGCTCGCGCAGTTTTTGTGCCGCCCCGGCCACGCCGGCTTCCTCCCCGGCGTAGGGGGAGGCGGCCTCGCAGACCGGCGGACGGGCCAGCGCCGCCCATTTCGACGCCTCGCTGGCGATCTGCGAGGCCAGCGGCACGACGATGCCGACCTGGCGCTCCCCCGCCAGCGCGGCGACGGCGGGCGGGACGATGCGGTCGGGCTCGATCAGCATCGCCCGCCGGCAGGCCAGCCCCGCGAAGGCGCCCGTGCACAGCAGCAGGATGGTCGTGCAGCCCTCCGCCTCCAGCGCGTCGATCCGCGCCTGGGCCGCCTGCTGGGCCGCCTGCTTGTCGATGGTCACGCTGCTTCCGTCGAGCAGGCGGGTGATCAGCACCGGCCGGCCCTCCCGCGGGGCGAAGCGCGCCGCGATGGCCGAGCGGTCGAGGCCATCCAGCAGCCCCGCGTGCAGACGGGGAACGGCGGGATCGAGAGCGGCATCGAGGATCGGCGTGATGTCCGGCCGCGGGGCCTGTCCGATCGTCAGCGTTCCGAGCCTGCGCGCGGTCATGCTCAGGCCTCCGGCGCCGGCTGACGCTTCTGCAGATGCGCCAGCGAGCCGTAGAGCTTCAGCAGCAGCTCGTATTCGGCGGGGTCGTAGAAGTGGCAGGTGCCGCGCCCGAACTCCTTGGCGACCTCGACGGCGAACTTGACCGCCAGCGCGATGTCGGTCTCGTGGCTGGCCCCGGTGGCACAGCCCGGCACCGCGCTTTCCGTGCAGAGCGCCACGCCCACCACCGGCGCGGCGGTGGCAATGGAGGGCTGGAGGATGCTGTTGAGGTGATAGACCCCGTTGCCGTAGGGCGTGATGTCCTGCGTGGTGATCGGGAAGGTCACCGCCGCCCGCCCGGTCGTCGTCTCCATGATGCGGATCATGTCGTCGGAAACCCGCAGGATGTAGCCCTGCTTGACCGTCGGGGAGATCGCGTAGCCCTTGTGGTTGATGACGCGGTTGCCCTTGGTGGTGTCGATGGACAGCACGGCCTCCATCTCGGGCGTCACCTCCTGGGCATTCATCTCCTCGGTCTCGACGGGAGAGTCCATGAAGTCCACGGGCTGGTGAGGGCGCGTGGGGGCTTCGGGGCAGATGTGGGTCGTCACGATCACGTCGCCCGGCAGGGTGTCGCCGCGCGCGCGCATGTCGGCGAGCTTGAGGGCGGTGGCCACGGCGGCGAGCGCCCCCTCGCCGTCGGAAACCAGGCCGATCCGGCTGGGGCGTGCGCCCACGCCCCCGAGGCGGCCGACCACGCCCAGGGTGGGCGCGCTGCCGCCGGCGGCACGCCCGGCGCTGCCGGGAATGACGATCTTGACGAAATCGGTGTGCCCCTTGGGGCCGTCGATCCTGGAGATGGCAACGGCGATCCCGGGATGGGAGGCGAACATCTCGGCCACCGTCTGCCCGCTGGCGTGGGCGCTGTCGAGCGCCTCGAAGACGCGAAGCGTTTGTGCAAGACTCATGGAAGCAGACCTTTCAGGTTATTTCGAGATATTCGCGCGCACGACCGAATTGAAGAAGCCGAACACGGCATCTCCCGCGATCACGCCGGCGGCGAACACTTCGGTATAGCCGCGCATCGTTGCAGGCCCCACCCGCAGCAGGATGACGCGCAGCAGGATGCCCGCCAGCACGGCCCAGCCGGCCAGCGGGTTGGCGATCAGCAGGCCGGTCGCGATCATCACGCCAAGCTGGCGCCGCGGTCCGCCCAGCCATTGCACCAGCGCACCGGGAATGATCCACAGCGCCAGGGACTTCGCCACCTGCGGGTCCACCCCGGCGCGGATGGTGCTGACGTAGACCTTGGCCACCGGCGGCACCAACCCCTGCGCGAAATAGCCGCGATAGGCCAGGAAGACCACCGGGATGGCCAGCACGAAGGCGATCATCGCCGCGAAAAGCTGCTGGCGGCGCCCGGCCATTTCGAACGCCACGTCCGCGCCGTTGCCGCGCAGGATGTAGCCGGCCTTGAGGTCGTAGCCCATGTCGGCAAAGGCCGGCCCGGTGGCTGCCGAGAAACCGCAGAGCAGGGTCAGGGCCACCGGCGGGAAGCCGATCAGCAGGCCCACCAGCAGGGTGATCAGGGCGACGGCAAAAGCGGGAAACCAGCCGGAATGCATCGCCGCGATGCCGACGATCAGCTCGTGGACGAAGGCGGCGAAGGCCGTATAGACCACGAAGGCCACCAGCATGCCGGGGGACATTTCCTGCCAGAGTCCGCCGGCGAAAGCGAGCAGGGTCGCCAGCGCGAGATAGCAGACCGCCCCGAAGCCGAAGGTGTGCTCCACGCTCGCGACGCTGCGGGTCTGCCGCGAATCGTCGCTGGACCGGGAGCGCACGATCCGGGCCACCTGGATCAGGGCCACGATGCCGGCGCCGATCATCACGCCATGGGGAATGTAGTGCTTGTTGATGTCGAAGCCGGTCAGCGGCAGGGAATAGCCGCGCAGCAGGAAGCCGATGCCGAGCGCGGCCAGTGCCCAGATGTTGCCGATGAAGGCGGTGCCGAAGGCGGACATGGGGATGCCCAGCCACGACCCCGCCGCACCGACGGCCATGCCGGCTCCGAGCAGCTGGGCCTGCCGCCCGCCGGAATCACCGGCCTTGATGGCCTCTGCGGCGGCGATGCCCGGCGGCCAGGCGCCCTCCGCGGGGAACACCTTCGTGTCGAACATGCGATAGAGCAGGAACCCGTCGAGCAGCATGCCGAGGCCGACCCCCACGAACATCGGCAGCACCAGATCGGAGCGCCCCATCAGGAACGGCACGGCGATGGGCAGCAGCAGGCTGTTGGCGGCGCCGAAGGTGGCGGCCGAGATGTTGCTCTGCGCCAGGTTCTGCACATGCACCGAGCGGAAGCTCGCCATCATCCGCAGGGGAATGCGTGCCACGATCATCGCGATCAGCGCCCCGATGATCGAGGTGTTCGGCGTCACGCCCAGCGTCACCAGGAGCTGCAGGCCGATGATGGCGCCGAAAACGGCGAGCACGACGAGCAGAACGAGTGTCGCCGGCGCGAAGGCCGAGGGATGTTTGCGGGGGTCCATGTTTGCCTATTCCACCTTGTCCGGTTCGTGTTGGTCCTGGAGCGCCCCTTGGGGCGACCATTGGGGGTCGCCACAGGCGCGGCCGACGGATTCCGCTTTTTTCGTGATCAGTTCCGCCATCCGGCGCACCTCGGCATCGGCCTCCCCCCGGCCGCGCAGGGGAAAGCTCAGGCAGAGGGCCAGGGCGGAGCGTGTCGCCGGATCGAGCAGGGCGGCGCTGACCGAGCCGGTTCCCTCCATGGTTTCCTCGACGGCCACGGCGACCCGCTCGCGGCGGATGCGCGCCAGGCGCTGGAGGACCTCCGCGAGGGAGCGCGGCGCGTTGGAGGAAAGCTCGTAGCGGACCCCGGCCAGGCGCTCGGCGACGGCCGCGTCGTCCAGGCGGGCCAGCAGGGCGCGTCCGGTCGAGGTGGCCCAGGCCGGCGAGCGGTAGCCGGGGAAGGTCACCAGCCGCAGCGCGTGCGTGCCCGGGCTGACCCGCAGGACGATGACGTCGCTGCCCTCCAGCACCGAGATGTAGCCGGTATGGCCGGTGAGCTGCGTCAGGTCCCGCAGGGCGGCCTCCATCCGGTCGCACAGCGGCGCATCGTGGTAGGCCAGCCGGCCGACCTCCAGCAGGAGCAGGCTGGGCCGATAGCTCAGCGTGGCCGGGTCGCGCTCCAGCAGCCCGGCATCCCCCATGTGCTTGAGCAGGCGGGAGATCGAGCTTTTCGGGAGGTCCAGGCGGGCGGCCACCTCCGTCACCGTGGTTTCGCGCTCCAGGCGGGCGATCAGGCGCAGCACGCTCGCGGCGGTATCGAGGCTACTCATGGGAGGGCGGGAGTTCCATTATTTGCAACCATGTTGCATTTCATGGAACTGCCACGCACGCCGCGTGCCACGACAAAATCCCCTTGGAAATCAAGGGGATTTCTGCGGCCCCCGAAGAGGGATGTCGCCGTATTGCCTGTTTTTTAAGCTATCTGTGGCGTGGCGTGCGCTTTTGCCGGGCGTCTGCCCAGCCGCCTGCCCAGCCGCCTCCTGCCAGCGCGAGGAGGCGTCAGTCCGCCTGCCCGGGGGCGGCCTGCTCCGGAGCAGGGCCGGGGGGATGCCGGGGCTTGCCGTCGAACGAGGCCACCCGCATTTCCCGCCCGGCGAGGAATTCCGGCCCGAAGGCGCCGCATTTCGGGCAGGCGGCCACCAGATCCTCCGGCTCGTATTCCGTCCCGCAGCTGCGGCAGCGCGCGCGCAGAGGGATCATGTCGATGGCGAGTTCGGCCCCGGCCAGCACCGTGCCCTCAGCCAGCAGAGGGAAACAGAAGCGGATGGCCTCGACTTCCACCGCGGCTCCGGCGCCGATCTCCAGGCGCACGCAGCTGACATGGTCGATGCCTTCGCGGGTGGCGTATTCGACCACCAGATCGATGGCATTCTGGCAAAGCGAGACTTCGTGCATGGCCCTTCCGATCGCCTCAGCGGCGGGCGTTCGGCTGTTTTCCCGGAGCCTTGGGGCCGAGCGGTCCCCACAGGCGCCGGTAGTAGGTATCGGCAAGCTCCAGCGCGCCGAGCGGATTATGGGCCAGCACGCGGTCCTTGGTGACCAGCACCGTGCAGGGGGCCTGGGCATGGCGGAAGAACAGGCTGTCGTGGCCGACGCACAGGCCCATCAGGATGTTGAACTCGCTGCCATGCGCGTTCAGCATCTCCGCCTGGGCGATCGGGTTGCACATCGGCTCGAAGGTGCCGGGGCGGACCTTCTGGTCGTCGCGCAGGCCGAGTTCCTCCTTGGGGACGGCTCCCGTCTTGCAGGCCACCGAAAGCACCTCGAAGCCGTGGCTTTCGAGAATGCTCGCGTAGAGATGGGCAAAGTCGACCAGGCCGATGCAGGTGGCGATGCCGAGCTTGTGGTAGTCCATCTTTTTCGCGAAGTGGATGATCTCCTCGGCGCGGCACCAGACGCCGTAGCCCTCGCCCTCGACCTCGGCGGAGGCTTTCGCGAAGCGGCGGGTGGTCTCGTCCTCGTACTCGGCCCGGGCGGTCTCCAGGGGGGCCGCATCGACCTTGCTCGGGCAGAAGCCGGGGCCTTTCGTCCCGGACTCGCCGTTGCGGCAGGCGCGCACCGTCGGGGGGCAGTAGGCGCAATTCGGATCGTCGTATTTCATCGAGAGGCCGTCCCGTCACAGGAATTTTCTCCACCGTAGCACCCGCGGGCGGGACGGATGCAAGGGCGGGGAAGGCAAGGCTTCCCGACTGGCCGCGCATGCCCGCGGCGGGCGGAAAAAGCCCACGCCACCGCAGCGGCGCGGGCCTTTCCCGGGAGAGGGACTACTTCACCAGCCCCTTGTCCTTCAGCCAGCCCTGGATCAGCGCCGCGATCTCGGCGTTGTTCTTCTCCATCATCATCATGTGCCCGTTGCCGTGGATGCCGTGCTCGGGCAGCGAAATGACATCCACCTTCACGCCGGCGGCGCGCATCGCCTCGACCCATTTCATCCCGTTGGCACGGATGGCCGGCCAGCGGGCATCCTGGTCGATGAAGTCGCCGTAGATCACCGCGACCGGAATGTCCTTGAGGAGCGCCGCCTGCGCCGGCACGCCGAAGCCGGAGGGCTCGACGGCCACCAGGGCCTTCACCTTGTCGGGCCGGGCCTGGGCGGCGCGGAAGACGAACTGCCCGGCCTGGCTGTGGCCGAGGATCACGCACGGGCACACCCGGTCGATCTCGGCGATGTAGCCGCGCAGGATGGCCTCGTCGGTGGTGACCCAGCGCGGCGACTGTTCGCGGATGAAGTTGTCATAGCCCGCCATGGGGAACTGGCTGCCGGGCAGCTGCCTGCGCAGGGCCGGGTCGTCGTTCCAGCTGCCCGCGCCCGCGCCGATGCGGAACTGCTCGAAGGGCCGTCCGCGGGTGACGAACATGGGCTCGCCCTTGAAGATGCCCGGAGGCGGGAAGCCGGCGCGGCCGCGCTCGACTGCGTCGGAGTTGTAGACGTCCCATCCGGCCCGCACGAACCAATCGAGCCATCCCGGCCGTCCGTCCGGGGTGGTTTCGAACTCGACGCCGGAAAGCCCGCCGCCATGCCACAGCAGCAGCGGATAGGCGCCGTGCCGCTCCGCCGGCAGGAAGTACTGCACGTACATGGATTCGACGAGATAGGTGCCGTTGGGGTCGATCTTCAGCGGCGCCCCGCCCGGGGTGAGCATGAGTTCCTTCACCGGCTCGCCGCTGATCGTCGCGGAGCGGCCGCCGACATGGAAGGAGCCGAAATCCCGCAGCGTGACGGACGGGCGCTCCTGCGCACAGGCAGGAGCTGCCAGCAGGGCCAATGCCAAGACCAGCCAGCGCATGAACGTTCTCCCGATATTGTTACATTGGGAGAAGTGTATGCACCCGGACCGCCCCCCTTGCCAGGGGGGCGGAAAGCGGGACCGTTCAGGCCGAGAAGGCGCCGGGATAGAGCGGGTAGGGCTCCTCGGAGAGCACCACCATGTGGTTGCGCACGCCCTTCACGCCATGGGTTCCGGCGGCGGCGAGTTCCAGGGCCCGCAGCTCCTCGGGGGTGGCCACGAGGCCCCACAGATGAACGATGCCGTCCGTCACCACCACGGTGTTCTCGGCGCGGCGGCTCCAGGTCTGGTCGGCCAGCTCCTTCATCAGCGCCTCGCGGATGGCGCCGTCGTCCACGGCCGGCGTGGAGGTGGCATCGGTCTGCTGCGAGGCGAAGGCGCGCAGCAGGTTGGCGCGGCTGATGATGCCCACCAGCTTGCCGTCCGCCACCACGGGCACCCGCTTGATGTGATGGGTCTCCATCAGGTCGGCGATCTCGCCGAGCGGGGTCTCGCGCCCCACCGAGATGACGTCGCGCGTCATGACATCCGCGGCGGTCTGGCCGTGGGCGCGGACGTATTCCTCGGCCAGCGTCGCGGTCCCGGTGAAGAACTCGCGCCAGGTGGTGCGGCGTTTCTGCGTGCCGATCTCGGCGCGGCGGAGCAGGTCGCCCTCGCTCACCACGCCGACCAGGGCTCCGTCCTCGTTGACGACGGGAGCGCCCGAGATGCCACGGGCCAACAGGAGCTGAACCACCTGCAGCACCGTCGTCTCGGGACTGACGGTAACGACCTTCGGGGTCATGATGTCGCCAGCAAGCATGTCAACCTCCTCCGAAGCGGGTGATAAAGATTATCACAGAAACCGAGCGGCGGGAGGAATTTGGCAGGCCTCCGGTTGACTTGAATCAAGCAGGGGGGGCCGCCTTGCGCTAGGGTAACGGCTTTGCAAGGGGAGGGTTTCCGACATGTACAAGAATCTCCTGGTTCCGGCCACGGGGGCCCCTTCCGATGTGGCGGTCTTCGAGACGGCCCTGTTGGCGGCCCGGCCTTTCGCCGCCCATCTCGAGTTCCTGCATGTGTGCGTCGATGTCACCGAGGTGGTGGTCTCGATGTCCACCGGCGGGCTGGGCGGCTCGGGGGCGGTGCAGGGCGTGGTCGACAAGCTGGAGAACGAGGCCCACCAGGTGCAGGGCCACGCCTGGCAGATGGTGCAGAGCTTCTGCGGCTCCCACGACATTTCCCGCGAGGAGGTGCACGATCGGGTCTGCGCCTCCTTCAGCGTGGAGACGGGCAGCGATGCCCAGTGGATCTCCGAATACGGCCGCTTTGCCGATCTGGTGGTGGTCGGGCGCGCCCAGCCTGGACGCGAGATGGCCATGGAGGTGCTGGAGGCCGCCCTGATGGATACCGGCCGCCCGCTGCTGATCGCCCCCCCGCGCGCACCGGAAACCCTGCTCGGCACCGTGGTGATCGCCTGGAAGGACACGCCCGAGGCGGCCCGCGCGGTCTTCGCCGCGTTGCCGCTGCTGGAAAAGGCGAAGCGTGTGGTGATCCTTTCCGTCGGCGAGGACGACGAGGCGGAGGGGCAGGGGAGCGATCGCCTGCTGCGCAGCCTGAGCTGGCACAACCCGGCCACGACACTCGTCCGGCTCGGACACGAGCGGCGCCGCAAGCCCGTGGAGGTGCTGTTCGAGGAGGCCAGACGCCTGGAGGCCAGCCTGGTGGTGATGGGCGGCTACTCCCATTCCCGGCTGCGCGAGGTGGTCTTCGGCGGCTTCACCCACCGGGTGCTGGCCGGGGTCGAGACCCCGGTGCTGATGGCCCACTGAACGCCGCCGGAAGCGCTCCGGGCGGGGGGACGGGAACGGGAGCCACAGGCAACTGTTGCGTGGCGGCAACACAAAGGGGCCCGTGTACGATAAAATGCATCGTCCGGAGCTGTCTCGCTTGCCTGCCGAGTCGCGTTAACGTAACGTTACGACTGGTGCCCAAGATTTTTCCCCCCACCCGGATTTCTGGCCAACGGGAGACGCGGATCATTTCCACCCTGCACTCCATCGACGAGCTGTCTCCCCGGACACGCTGGGCGCTGCGCCTCGTCGTGGCCGACCGCGCCGTGCTGTTCCGGCGCGGCCTGACGGCCGTGATCCGCCAGAGCCTGCCCGAGTGCGATGTGGCCGAGGTGGAGGATCTGGCGGCCGCGGCGACCCTGCAGGAGCGCTGGCCGGCCGACGTGCTGCTCACCTCGGTGGATGGCGATGGCCCCGAAATCCGCCGTCAGCTGCGCGCGCTGCATGCGGAGCATCCGCAGCTGCGCCTGGCGGTGCTGAGCGGGCAGGCCGACCGGGCGACGGCGCTGGCGTGGATCGATGCCGGCATGACCGGCTGCATCGGCGCCACCGTCACCCCCGAGGAGCTGTGCGAGGCGCTGCGCATCATCGCCTCGGGACACGGCTATATCTCCCTTTCCATCCTCGAGGCCCCCACGCGGGCGCCTGTCACGGCCGAGGAGGAGGCTGGCAGCGATCTTACCGCGCGCCAGCAGGAAGTGATGCGCCTGGTGGCCGAGGGACGGCCGACCAAGGACATCGCGCGCCGCCTGGGGCTGTCGGTTTCCACCGTCAAGGCGCATCTGGCCGCGGCCTACCGCAGCCTGGGCGCCCACAACCGGGTGGAAGCGGTGGTGCGCGCCCGGGCGGTTTCCGACCCTGCCGTGGCGGCCTGATAATTTCGTCCCGCCCGGCAGCCGGCAGTTAGCCGAAACTTAACAGCCTGTGCGCTTTATTCGTCCCAATGGTGGACAAGTGACGGACGATCGTTTTCCTTGTGTTTCCCCGGGCATTTCCCCGGATTTTTTGTCTCGGCCTTCCTCTGGGGAGCGAGGTGCGGCCGCTGCGGTGGAAAGTAATGGGCGCCTCCGGAGCGGCCGTGAAGAGTTGCGCCAACGGCATGTTTGATCCTGCGCGAGGCCCTCGATGAGTGAGACGCCCCCCTTTTCGAGCGATCCTCCCGGCACCGGCGCTCCGCCGCTCGCCGAATTGCAGAATCTCGCCGATGACGCGACCGCGGCCGCCCAGGCCCTGTGGCTGGCCGCGCTCGGCTTTCCCAACGCGCCCGAGGGCACCTGGAAGGAGGAAACCCTCCAGTTGATGGCCCTCTCCTCGGTGGAGGCGGCGCGCCGGGTTTCCGAGCAGGTCGCCAAGCTGCGCACCCGTCTGGTCGGCGGGGGGTAGCGCCACGGCCCGCGCCTTTTGCCTCGCTGCTTTCACCCTATTCTGCGTCATCTTTTCCTGGACCATGACCACGGCCGCGCCTTACCGGGCCGGCGTCGCGCGGGTCGTGGTGGCAGATGCCGCCGGGCAGGCCAGCGCCGTTGTCTGGTACCCGACCTCCGTCCCGGAAGTCTCCTGGCAGGCCGGCCCCTTCGAGATCGCCGCCAGCCAGGGAGCCCCTGTGGCGGAGGGTCGCTTTCCCGTCGTGCTGCTGTCGCATGGCCGCCAGGGCGGGCCTCTCAGTCACCGCGACCTCGCGGCACACCTCGCCCGCGAGGGGTTCATCGTGATCGCCCCGACGCACCTGGGAGATGCTGCCGGCCTGCCGCTCGCCACCAGCCAAAGCCAGGTGCTGAGAAGCCGGCCGCGCCAGGCGATCGCGGCGCTCGACTCGGCCCTGCAGGACGAACGCTTCGCCTCTCATGCCGATCCTGCCCGTATCGGCATGATCGGCTATTCGGCCGGCGGCTATACCGGGCTCATCCTGGCAGGGGCCAAACCGGATTTCGCACTTGCCGCCGCCTACTGCCAGGCGGACGGTCGCGACGATACGGGCTCCTGCGGACCCGCCGGCAACTCTTCGGCCGGGGTGCCTGAGGAGCTGACAACCTGGCAAGCCCCGTCCGAGCCCCGCCTGAAGGCGCTCGTGCTTCTCGATCCGCTCGCAACGATGTTCGACGCTGCCGGTCTCGCCGGCGTCAGAATGCCGGTGCTGCTCTATCGGCCGCAGGACGACACCTACATGAAGGCCGGAGCCAATGCCCGCGCACTTGCCAGGAACCTGCCGCATCCACCGCAGGAGATCCTGGTGCCGGGGCGCCATTTCGTTTTCGTCGATCCATGCCCGCAAAAAGTCGCGGCCGAAGCCGCCATGATCTGCCGTGACGAACCCGGCATCGACCGGGCGGTCCTCCACCGCAAAATGGAAAATGAGATTGCGGTCTTTCTGAAAAAATACTTGTGACGGGAGGAGCCGGAAAAAGGCGTTCTTTTCCCGGAACCAAGAAGGCTGTGTTCATTTGGCTCCGTGGCTGAAACCGCGCGGAGCCAAACGAACAAAGTCCTTTTTGCTTCTTTTTCCTTCAGGAAAAAGAAGCCTTCCTTTCTCCTCCCTCGCCACGCTCAGTCGTTGCGGGCGAGGATTTCCGCCAGGGCCTCCACCAGCCGGCCGATCTCGCCCTCCGAGCCCACGGTGATGCGCAGGAAGTCGGCGATCCGCGGGGCTGCGAAATGCCGCACCAGCACCCCGCGCGCGCGCAGGGCCTGTGCCAGTGCCGGCCCGGCCCGGTCCGGATGGCGCGCGAACACGAAATTGGCGCTCGAAGGCAGCACCTCGAAGCCGAGCCGTTCCAGGGCTTCGGTGAGGGCGGCGCGATTGCCCATCACCGCGGCGCGGCCGTGCTGGAAATAGGCCTCGTCTTCCACCGAGGCGATCGCCCCGGCCTGGGCGGGCCGGCCCAGCGGGTAGGAGTTGAAGCTGTCCTTGACCCGCGTCAGGCCCTCGATCAGCCCGGCCTCGCCGATCGCGTAGCCCACGCGCAATCCGGCCAGCGCGCGCGACTTGGAGAAGGTACGCACCACCAGCAGGTTGGGATGGGTGGCAAGCAGGGGGAGCGCCGTCTCCCCGCCGAAGTCCACGTAGGCCTCGTCGATCACCACCGCGGATTCCGCGCGCCCCTCCGCCAGCCGGGCGATGTCCCCGAGCGGCAGGGCGATGCCGGTGGGCGCGTTGGGGTTGGCCAGGATGACCGGACCGGGCTGCCCGAGATAGTCGTCCACCCGCACGCGCATCGCATCGTCCAGCGGCACCTCGGCGTGGGCGATGCCCAGCAGGCGGCAATAGACGGGGTAGAAGCTGTAGGTCACGTCGGGGAAGCGCACCGGCTCCGGCTGGCGCAGCAGGGCGGCGAAGGTGTGGGCCAGCACCTCGTCGGAGCCGTTGCCGAGGAACACCTGTTCCGGGGCGACCCCGTGGTAGGCCGCCAGCACCTCGCGCAGCCGGGTGGCCCGCGGGTCGGGGTAGAGGCGCAGCCGCGCGTCGGCCGCCTCCCGGATGGCGGCGAGGGCCTTCGGCGAGGGACCGAAGGGGTTCTCGTTGGTATTGAGCTTCACCAGATCCGGGATGCGCGGCTGCTCGCCGGGCACGTAGGGCGAGAGCCCCCTCGCCAGTTCCGACCAGAACGGGTTCATGCCGCCCCCATCCCGCCCGCCGGGGCTGTCCGCGGGGGCTGATAGACGACGAAGCCGCCGATCGCATCCATCAGGGCCTCCGGTTCGTCGGAGCGCACCGAATGGGCGGAATCCTCGAAGATGCGCAGATCCGAGCCGGGGATCAGCCGGTGCATCTCCTCGGAGAACTCCGGGGCGCAGATCCAGTCGTGCCGCCCGGCGATGATGAGGGTGGGGGCGGTGATGTTCTTCAGTTCCGGGCGCAGGTCGTAGTGCTCCAGCCAGCCGCCGGGAGCGAAGGCGCGGTTGAGCGCCTGTCTCTTATACACATCTCCGAGCCCACGAGACATGCGCAGATCTCGTAT